>JAFYCG010000372.1 GCA_017539825.1 Solobacterium sp.
CATCTGTATTGGTTTTGGCAATTATATCAGCGTACCCCTGATCACAAATGCCCATCGCATGCATATTCCGATTCTGCTGCATGAACAGAACAGTTTTGCAGGCAAGGCCAATCGTTTCCTGGCACAGTATGCAGATGGCATTGTCACATGTTATAAAAACAACGAAAAACAGTTTCCGATTGAAAAGATCAGACTTCTGGGTAATCCGGAGGCCAGTGCAGCAGCTGATACGGTATTTGATCCGGCTGTATTAAAAGAGTACGGATTGAAAGAAAATGTGCCGTTTGTTGTCTTCATGATGGGGTCCTTGGGAAGCTCAAGCGTTTCACAGGTGATTGATGATGCATGTGATCTGTTTGATGATTCGTTTCAGGTGATCATTGCCAAAGGCAAATCCAATGCGTATCATTTCAAACATCAAAGTGATGGCAGAATTGCCTTAGTGGATTATGTGGATGGAAAAGCCATGCTGAAAGGATGTGCACTTGCGGTTACAAGAGCCGGTGCCACAACAATCTGTGAAATCGGTGCAATAGGCTGTGCTTCAATATTGATTCCGAGTCCCTATGTTCCTGACAACCACCAGTATTACAATGCGATGGAACTTGTTGAACAGGGAGCAGCCGATATCATTGAAGAAAAAGACCTGAGTGCTAAAGTACTGGCAGATAAAATAAATGCTCTGATGAAAGATGAAAACATCAGAAACAATATGAAAAACAAGGCATACGAAATGGGAAGAAGAGATGCCGCAGATCAAATGATCAACTGGATGGAGGAATTGGTAAATGGATAACAGAATCTATGAAATATTATCAGGTTTGGGAGAAGCACAAAAGGATGTTCCTTTATCCACAATGACAACTCTGCGCATAGGCGGGGTCAGTGCAGTTGTATTCTATCCGGAAACACTAGTCGGACTGGATCTTGCCATCCGCTTTCTGAACAGGGAAAACATTCCTTTCAAGCTGATCGGAAAGGGCAGTGATATCCTTGCTTCAGATGAGCGCTATGAAGGTGTAATTATCCGTCTGGACAAGCATTTCCATACGGTCTATTTCTGCGAAAATGAAATGATTTCCGAAGCCGGTTCCTCGATTGTAGGATTGGCAAACCAGGCGATGAAACAGGGCTTGTCCGGACTGGAATTTGCCAGCGGCATACCGGGAACACTGGGCGGAGGCATCTTCATGAATGCCGGTGCATACAAGTCTTCTTTTGCTGCGATTGTCAAAGAAGTTCTCGTATACAGAAACGGAGGATTTGACTGGCTTTCGAATGAAGAATGTGAATTCTCATACAGAGAAACTGTTTTCGGAAAACATCCGGACTGGATTATTGTCGCAGCAAGAATGGAACTGGAACCTAAAGATCCTGCAGAAATCAGCAAGCTGATGGAGGATCGCCGTCAAAGACGTATTGCTTCACAGCCTTTGGAATATCCTTCCTGCGGATCCGTATTCCGTAATCCTGAGGGAATGAACGCATGGCAGCTGATTGACGGTATCGGTTATCGCGGCAAGAAGCATGGCGGTGCAACGGTATCATCGAAACATTGTAACTTTATTGTCAATGAGGATCATGCCACAGCTGCAGAATACATGGAGCTTGTGAATGAAATTATAGATAAAGTGAAAGAAAAATATGATGTAGATCTTGTCACAGAAATGGAGAAGTTCAATTGGAAGTAAGCAGAAAAAAGGCAAAAGAGGCTTATCCGGAAGGTGTTGAACAGGTATTCAGGGAACATCGTATAAAACGATATGCCCAGGAATACAAAAAAGCCAAACCGGGATTGTTGAGACTTGGCATATTGTCAGGTATTTTGGTTGTGCTTGTTTTGTTTTATTTCCTTCCTGCTTCCAAAGTCCGTTCGATCTCCATTCAGGGCAATTATTACCTCGACCGCTCATATATCACAAAATTGAGCGGTGTCACCCTGAAAGACCGGTTTTATCTGACTTTGCCGATTCAGGTGGAGAGAAGGCTGGAAAAGGATGCGATGATCGATGATGCAAAAGTGACTTTGCAAAACGGAAACGTCATCTCCATTGAAGTAAAGGAAAAACAGCCTGTAGGATATCGCTATGAAGAAGAACCGGTGATCCTTTTTGCGGATAACACCAAAACACAGCTGAAGAGCGACTATCTGGAAATCATTGCCAGCCTTCCGTTTATCATCGGTTTTGAAGATGAGGAAGAGACACGATTGCTTGTGAAGGCGTTGAATGAAGTAGATCAGGTCATGATCGAAGATATTGCGGAAATCAGTGAGTTTGCGTTGTCATATGATCCGCAGGCAATCAAAATACTGATGCGAAACGGCGGCTATTTCATATCTGATTTTTACAATCTGGACAAAATCAATTTATACAATGGTGTTTACAGCCAGCTGAAAGACAAAAATAACTGTATTTATGCAACCATCAGCACAAACAAAGTCAGTGCATGGGCATGTCCGTGGGATGAAGAAAATGTGGAGCTGGAATACTGGCGGGATGATGATGGAGAGATCATCACAAATGTTTACGGGGATCCTGCCGCAAAACACTACTACAAAGATCCGGAAGGAGAAGACGCTGTAGACCGTGACGGTAATCCGATTGTGATACCGATCGGAGAAGACGGACTGGATATTTATGATGAGCATTTCCAGGAACATTACGAAGCCGGCTATTATGACAGCGGTGAACTGATTCTTCCTGAGGAAGAAGAGTAGTCATTTGTACAATTGACAGTGTTTCTGTTATAATGAATTTGAATAAAAAGGAGAGAATCATGGCTGTTGAGACAAAAACAAATTATGGAAATATTTCCGTATCGGAAGAAGCTGTTGCATCCCTTGCAGGCGGTGTTATTACGGAGTGCTACGGTGTTGTCGGTATGGCAAGCAAACAGGTTCTGCGTGACGGCTGGGCAGAGCTTCTGAAAAAAGAAAACTATGCACGCGGCGTTGTTGTAAGAAAAAAAGAAGAAGGCA
>JAFYCG010000373.1 GCA_017539825.1 Solobacterium sp.
AGGCCGATGGACTGCATCGGCAGTAACATCAGCTGGTCAATTTTGGAGTATGCTGTCCATCCTGACATGCAGTCTGCACCGAAATGGTTGATGTACGATTGTACAAATACATTGGAGAAGGAGATAATTGCCATCTGCAATGCAGCAGGAATACCCATGCGGAAGATTCTTGCAATTTTATCAAAGTGAATCTTCATTTTATTCATGTGTAATTTAACACAGGATTTTGTGGTGAATAAGGTTATGACGGTTAATGTTGCAGATACTGCCTGCGAGATAATCGTCGCAAAGGCAACACCTTCAACACCCATACGGAATACAAGCACAAACACCAGGTCTAAGATGACATTCATGACAGCTGCAGTAGCAAGATAATAAAACGGATGTCTTGAATCGCCGATTCCCTGCAATATAGAAGCACCGATATTGTAAAACAGCAAACCGCATACACCGGAGAAATAGATTGTCAGATATTTTGATGCATCCGCCATGACTTCGGCAGGAACATTCATCAGCTTCAGCATGAACGGCATCAGCAACAATCCCGCAAATGTCATCACAATCGAAAGAATAAAGGTCATCACAATAGCGGTATGCACCGTATTCTGTACTTCGTCTTCTTTCTGTGCACCGAAATATTGAGCAACAATTACACCCGTACCGCTGGAAAGGCCCATAAAAAAGCCGATTAACATATTGATGATCGGTCCTACAGTTCCGACAGCGGAGAATGCTTCATTGCTGACATAGTTGCCGACGACCCAGGTATCAACCATATTGTAGAACTGCTGGAAGATGTTTCCCAATAAAAGCGGGATCGCAAAGCGTATGATCAGCGTGGAAATTTTCCCTTCTGTCATATTGATGTTTTTATTTTTCATGACATGCCTCCCCTTACAATTAGTTTACTTCCAAACAAAAACAGAAGCAATTTGAATACTTCTGTTTTCATTTTATTCTTCTGTATGATTCTCAATCATCCTCTGAATCTCATCTACAACATCCTTTACATTCAGATTGCCCTTTGCGGCAATATCCGCAACAGTCGCATTCTGTACGAGTGCCTTCATTAACGGATTGTTCAGCATTTTGAATCGTTCATCGATTTTTACCGCTTCCTCCAGAAGCCACGGATAATCTTTCAATAAATCAGCCAGTTTTGTTTTCTCATTCAGTTCCATAGTTTTCCTCTCTAAAAAAACTGTATCTTTCCGGATCCTCTTCAAACCGGATCACCTCTTCTGAAACAACCAGCTCCCTGCCGGTGAGCTTTCTTTGTAGATAAAGATTTTCTGCACTTGTGCATCTTGATAAAGCAACATACAACTGTCCCGGTGCCCATGCATACGGCATAACATTCAATGCATCCAGGGTTTGTGATTGTGATTTATGAATCGTTATCGCATAAGCAAGCTTGATCGGAAACTGGATTAAAGCACCCGTTTCTTCCGGAACAAGAACCTTCCTTTCCTTCATGGTCATCTCATCAATCTCTGTGTCAACCAGATATTCATAAGACTTCCATTCATAGGTGCTGATGGTTACTTCTTTTCCTGTATGATCCAGTCTGACTGTAACGGAAGATTGATTGCCATTGTCTACGATCTTCGTTACAACCCCCATGGATCCGTTATAGTATTCATCCCCTTCGGTATCATTGACAAGAAACATGACCCTTGCCCCTTCTTTTAGATCCAATGTTTCTTCTGCCGTGGATTGAGATGGATTAAATTCACCGATCACATCAGCGTGAAAGGAATGCAATGGTGTACTTAGCTTTTTCAACTCAGCATCGTTTCTCTGCTTTGCAGCCTTGTTTGTGCCGTACAGCGTTGGTGCATTGGGCATAGGATGCTTTGATGTATGTTCATTCAGCCATGTGATGCAGGATTGATCACCGATCCTTGCCTTGTTTAATGCATTGACGAAATCATCATTCTTCTGTCGCATCGGAGTGGTTAATGTATATGTCTTTAAGTGATAGTCATTCCACAGAGGTGACATAAACGCAAATGCACCTTTCAGATCCTCAACGCCATAATATGCATTCAATACCTGTTTGTCCTTTTCGGTAACAACCGGAGGAAGCTGATAGAAATCCCCGCAGACAATCAGCTGGATCTTCTTTCTTCCCCTTCTTCTTTTATTGGCAAGCTGTATATATTTGATAATATATTCAAACATATCGATGCGGCACATGCTGATTTCATCAATCAGAATGATATCCGCATTTCTGACAATTTCATTAACGAACTTCGGATCTTCAATCAAAGGATGCGGCGGAAGCCTGAACAGCTTATGCAAAGTCAGCCCGCCGATATTGATAGCTGCCACACCGGTCGGTGCAGCCTTGATCAGATTGATTCTGTTTTCTTCACAATAACATGCAAAGGCATCGACAAGAAAACTCTTGCCGGTACCGCCTTCTCCGCTTAGAAAAATATTCTCTCCGTTTTTCATCGCTTCAAAAACAACTCTCTGCTCATCGTTTAAGAAAGGTTCAAGACTCTTCCCTTTGTTTAAGATTTTCTGATGCAGAGGGATAACGGGAAGAATATCTTCATCATTTGTTATGGTATTCAGGAAAGCCTCCGCTTCTTCTCTAGTTTTGAAGCTCTTGAATACGGCACCGCTGTAACCTTCTGTCTGTGCTTTGCATTCATCCCAGGTATCATAGATCCCCGGCTCTCTTCCTTCTTTTACCGCATAGTATTTTGCCATAGGACCTCACTCATACAGGTAATGGTACAGTGCCCCGATCAGATTGGCATCATTACGGAAGGCACAGACATCCACTACAGGCAAAGGAAGATTCAGACCGCCGGTAATATCCGGATGGACATTCTTCAGATTCTCAATCGATTCTTTTAAAGAAGACATTAATACAGGCTGGGCAGATATGCCTCCGCCGATGCATATTTTATCCAGATTCAGCAATATATTGAGGTTAAACAATTCTACTGCCAACAAATCCGTATACTCTCTCAAACCCTTTAATGCATTTTCATTTTTCTCATTGATCAAGGCAAAAGCTTCTTCCCCGCTTAAAGACTGCGGATCTTTTCCGGTATATTTGCATACAGAACGGATCAAGCCTCTTGCACCTAAGGATGACCAGTATACTTCATTCTGATCAGGATGATAGACATCCATGCAGACACAGGAGAATTCTCCCGCAAAGTAATCTTTTCCTCTTCTCAGTTTTCCATCCAGCACAATTCCGCCACCGACACCTGTTCCCAGAATCATGACCGCCCCATCCTGACAGCCTTTCAGATTTCCTTTCCACAGTTCGGCAAGTGCTGCACTTTTTGCATCATTTTCAACTGATACTTTTGTGTGGTAGCGTGAGGAAATTTCCTCTTTCAGATTGTATCCGTTCCAATAGGGAAAGACACCGATGGCGGTCACTTCCCCGGTATCACTGTTTAATATTCCCGGTGACGATATTGCGATACCTTCAAATTCATATTGATGAACGATTCCATCAATCACCTGCAGGAATTCTTCTTTTGTGCCATGCCTGGAAGGTGCAGGAACCTTCCCTTTTTCCAGGATATTTGTCTCTTCATCCATCAGGGCATATTTTAAAAATGTTCCGCCCCAGTCAAATACCAAATATTGTTTCATCACTATCCCCTTCCTAACAGCCATGTAAAGCCTTTTGCCGTTCTTCCTTCCGGATCGGTAAAATGATTTCCGTCATTCCATTCCAGAATATTGTCTATATTCTCTTTCTGATAGATTTCATGTAAAGCACGTATATTGTCTCCTACCGTTTTCATAACAGGATGTCTTGTTTTTTCTTCTTTTCTGCCAAGGCTCAGATAAACATATTTTGTTTTTAGGGTGTTTGTCTGACAGTACTCCATCCAGTTTTGAAACCATACCGATGGAGAACATGCCGCTATACCTTCAAATACATCTGTTTGATATCCTGCCCACAAACAATATAATCCTGCCAATGAATATCCGCCAAGATACATCCGCTTGTAATCCTGAAAAGCAGGAATCAGATCATTTAATACAAAAGATAATGTTTCTTTGCCTCCTTCTCCGAAGGCATTATCTTTATAGACAGCTTCTGCTTTCCATGGCGATAATTCCCGATTCCAATCGTTAACACAAAAGCAGACAAGCGTATACGGACGCTTTGCCTCTATCTTTCGCATCTCCTGATCAATTGTTTCTTCGTCTCTTCCATCGATTGGCTGTATCAAAAGATCTTCCGCTCCATCCTGCGCAAAAACAAATACTTTTTTATGTTTTATGACATATTCTTTCTTCATAGTAAAATGATACCACAAAACAATCCCTGACAGATACATGTACTGTTTTCCGGAACAACTGCAGAATATGTTGCGACAGGAAGTGCAATGATTATTCAGAAATAGATCATATATAACAGAAAAGCACCTGACGGTGCTTTTCTGCATTGAAATGTCGACGGGATTATCTGATTGCCTCAAAGGCAGTATCCAATGCGGCAATCAGGTCTTTTTTATTTTCAATACCGATGGATAAACGAATCGTATTAGGCTTAATGCCCTGATCCAATAATTCTTCTTCCGTCAGCTGGGAATGGGTTGTGCTGGCCGGATGAATGACAAGGGATTTGACATCGGCAACATTTGCCAGTAAAGAGAAAATCGGAAGGTTATCAATAAATGCTTTTGCCTTTTCTGCATCACCTTTAATGTCAAAGGTGAAGATCGATCCGCCGCCATTCGGAAGGTATTTATCATAGTATTTATGACTTGGTTCACTCTCCAGAGACGGATGATGTACCGCTTCTACCTGTGGGTGATCTTTGAGATAGTC
>JAFYCG010000374.1 GCA_017539825.1 Solobacterium sp.
CATTTTTTCCTGATATAAAACGGTCAAAGGAAAGAAATCCGTATCCTTTGCCTGATTTGAAGCAGTCGCTGTAGATAATACTACTGTGTCTTCATAACGGATCAATACGGATCCGCCTGCCTGTTTGGCAATTTCACCATTTTCCACAGTCAGTGTATGACCATGGAATTCCCAACTTTTTTTAAACTTTTCCATCTTTTCTACTTTTACCTCATCTACTTTTACATTTTTATCATAACTGTAATATTCTACCACATGAAATTATAGTTGCAAGCAAAAGAAAAATGGCTTTACGCCATTCTTCACAGTTCTTTTTTCCAAAGTCCGTGCAAATTGCAGAATTCGTAAACTGCTTTGACAGGTTCTTCGCTCAGGAATTCAGCATGTGGTTTCTCTCCCGGCTGCAGATATTTGATCTGGAAGCCTGTTGCTGTTTCAATAGCTACGAATTCAATGTAATGCGCTTCAAGCATCGGATGATCTACATCACCGACATTAACGATGACCTTGTTACCATCAACTGTAACAGCAGGAACATGTTTTTCAGCAGCTGCATCTGTTGTGTTGGCTGTCAGTTCTTCCATCGGTTCTCCACAGCAAATTGTCGGACAGCCGTGTTCATGAACCATAACTAACATTTTTTTGCATTTGTTGCAACGTAAAAACTTCATAAGTCTTGCCTCCTCGTTAACTCTATTATGATAGATTTGAGGATATTTTGCAATCAATTCCGCTTTTTCTTTATGGGTCATTTTTTTAATTTTATGTTCTCTTTTTAAAGCTTCTTTTTTGTCTGAAAATTCCTCATAGTAGGCAATTTTAACCGGTGGATGGCTACGGGTATATTTGGCTCCCCTGCCGGTACAATGCTTCTGAAACCGTGATGCTAGATCATTTGTATAACCGGTGTAATATGATCCGTCCTGACATACCAGGATATATGTGTAGTACATAAATAAAGAAAAGCCGTAAATTCGGCTTTTTCTTACTTTCTCAAACCTAATGACTGAACGAGATTGCGGTAACGGTTGATATCTGTTTTCTTCAGATATTCCATCAGCTTTCTTCTCTGGCCTACCATCTTCAACAGACCTCTGTTGGAATGGAAGTCCTTTTTGTTGACTTTCATGTGCTCTGTAAGACGGTTGATCTTTTCTGTCAGTAATGCAACCTGAACTTCTACAGAACCTGTGTCATTTGCTTTGCGGCCGAACTTTTCAACAAAAGCAGCCTTTTCTTCCTTTGATAACATTTTTAATTTCCTCCGTTAATCTTTTATATTCCAAACCGAGAATATCGTTTGAGGATACGCATACCCCAGTCTGAAAGCCCAAATATTTTATCATTACAATCTATTTCATGCAAGCATTATTTCATCTGCTGCAGTAAAGGGATTATTTCCGTGATCAGACGGGTAATACCGAGTACAAGTCCGATGATTGCGACATAGTAGTCTCTTCCCTTTTTCTCTCTGACTCTCAGGAATCCGTATATACCCATGGCAACCGACAGAATGGCAAAAATTCCCAGATAGTCAAACAGCCATGCCAGGATACCCAGTGATAAACTGTAATAACAGAACAGTCTGTCACCGAGCAGCTTGTTGGACTGCTTTTTCCGGTTTTTTCTTTCTTCTTCTTCCTGAATAATCCGGTTTCTTTCATTTTCGTGTTCTATGGAACGCTGTGAGCGTGGTTTTGATTTGCTTTTTTTCATCTTCTGCATATTCGTTACCCCAGATGACAGAGATTTTACCATGTTCAGTCCATTAACTCAATCAGTATTGTATTTAATATCCCAAAACTTTCTTTGGTGCAGGATATATGCCCTTTTTCAATCTTTAACCAGCCTTTTTCAAGAAGTCTTTCCATTTTACCGGCAAAAGCCTCTTCAAAATGTATGCCGAAACGTTCTGTAAAACAGTTCAGATCCATTCCCTGTTTCAGCCTCAGCCCCATCATTGCCATTTCAAACATCTCATCTTTTGTATTCAGCGGAATCTCCTCTTTTATAAGAGGATCTTTCAAATATAAAGACAGGGATTTTGTATTGTCATACCGTATGTGATTCTCCTTGCCGCTTGCTCCGCATCCGATGCCGTAAAAATCATCGTATTTCCAGTATGCCTGATTATGAAGGGATTCTTTACCTTCCAGGGAAAAATTGGATATTTCATATTGATGAAATCCTTCCCTCTCCAGTTTTTCACAAATCCATTCATACATATCCGCTTCCGTTTCCTCATCCAGAGGTTCAATTCCTCTTCTGCCGAATACGGTGTTTTCTTCCACCAGAAGAGAATACAGCGACATATGCGTCGGTGAAAGAGCAAGTGCATCCTCAACCGATTTCCGAAGCATTTCCATGGTTTGTCCGGGTAAAGAATACATCAGATCCAGAGAGATATTTCTGATGCCATGCTCTTTCAATAACACCATTGTCTTTTTTACATCTTCATAAGAATGGTTTCTTCCTATGGCCTTTAACAGCCCCGGATCAGAAGTCTGAAATCCGATGCTGGCACGGTTGACACCATAAGCCTTCAGGCATCCCGCCTTATCCTTATCAAAAGTTTCCGGATTGATTTCAATCGTATACTCCTGCACATTGGCTGAATACGGTTTTAGTATCCTAAACAGATGCTCCAGCTGGTCTTTGGAAAGAGATGTCGGTGTTCCTCCGCCGATGTAAATTGTTTTCAGACACGGATTTATTCTTTTCAAGGACAGTTCTTTTTCAACTGCTTCCAGCCATTCATCCGCTTTGTTTTTTGTATAAGCAACATGCGTGAAATCGCAGTAATAACAGATATGCCTGCAGAACGGTACATGCAGATACAGATATTCCGCCATTTTACTTACGGTCATCACCCATCGACAAAACAGACATGAAAGCTTCCTGCGGAATGACAACCGCACCGACTTCTTTCATTCTCTTCTTTCCTTCTTTCTGTTTTTCAAGCAGCTTCTTCTTTCTGGAAATATCACCGCCGTAACACTTGGCAAGGACATTCTTACGTAAGGACTTGATATTCGTACGTGCGATCACCTTTCCGCCTACAGCGGCCTGCACAGGTATTTCAAACTGCTGCTTGGGAATCAGTTCCTTCAGTTTCACGGTAATTGCACTGCCTCTTGCATAAGCATCGGAACGATGGATAATAACAGATAAGGCATCTACCGGCTCACCGTTTAAGAGAATATCCATTCTGACAAGTTCATCCTTACGATAACCGATCAGTTCATAATCCAGAGAAGCATAACCCTTGGAACAGGATTTCAGCTTGTCAAAGAAGTCAAAAATAATCTCGGATAAAGGCATCTCGTATACGAGGCTGTTTCTGCCGGCATCGATCACCTCCATGCTTTTATATATGCCCCTTTTGTTCTGGCACAGCTCCATGACTGCTCCGATATATGTGTCAGGCACCATGATGGAAGCCTTGACAAACGGTTCCTCCACCCGGCTGATCTTGGAGGCATCCGGCATCTTTGCAGGGTTGTCTATCTCCAGTTTTGTTCCATCTGTCATATAAACATGATAGATAACCGAGGGAGCTGTACAGATCAGGTCCAGATTGTATTCCCTTTCCAGTCTTTCCTGTACAACATCCATATGTAAAAGTCCAAGGAAGCCGCACCGGAAACCAAAGCCTAGTGCCTGGGATGTTTCTGCCTCATACTGCAATGATGCATCATTCAGCTGCAGTTTATCCAGGGCATCTCTCAGATCTCCGTATTTTGCCGCATCAGAAGGATATAATCCACAATATACCATGGGATTCAGCTTACGATAGCCTTCCAGAGGCTGATCAGCAGGTCTTTCCTTGTTGGTGACCGTATCACCGACACGCACATCCTGAATAGATTTGATGCTGGCCGCAAACCAGCCTACATCGCCACAGGAAAGTTCATTTACCTTGACTTCTGCCGGTGTTCTTACACCAACTTCCAACACTTCATATTCAGCACCGGTAGCCATGAAGCGGATCTTGTCACCTACTTTCAGTTTTCCCTGCCTGATACGCACCAATGCAATAACCCCGCGATACGGATCATAAAACGAGTCAAAAACAAGTGCCTGTAACGGAGCTGTATCATCTCCCTCCGGTGCAGGAATCTTCTGAACAATCTGTTCCAGCACTTCCTCAACGTTGGTTCCGTTTCGTGCGGAAATCAAAGGTGCATCCTCACAATCCAGTCCGACAATTTCCTCGATTTCTCTTTTTGTCATATCCGGTTGTGCATTGTTCATATCAACCTTGTTGATCACCGGAATGATTTCCAGGTCATTATCCAGAGCCAGATATGTATTTGCAAGCGTCTGTGCCTGAACACCCTGTGTGCTGTCTACCACAAGAACAGCCCCTTCACAAGCGGCAAGACTGCGGGATACTTCATACGTAAAATCCACATGGCCTGGGGTATCAATCAGATTAAAGATGTATTCTTCCCCGTTTCTTGCACGATATTTCAGGCGGACTGCATTTAATTTGATGGTGATGCCCCTTTCTCTTTCCAGATCCATGTCATCCAGAAGCTGTGCTTTCATATCCCTTTCACTGACACTTTCTGTCATTTCCAGAATACGGTCTGCAAGTGTGGATTTTCCATGGTCAATATGGGCAATGATGCAAAAATTTCTAATGTGCTTCTGATCCATCTTCTCTCCTATTCAAACCTTTTTCCGATTAAAGCTCTTCCTGCACCGTTTTTAAATGCATCGGCATCCATCCTCTTTTTTCCTTCCGGCTGAAGCTCATAGACTTTCAGGATGCCTCCGATACAGGCAATTTCCATGGCATGATCCTTAAATCCGAGAACTTCTCCCGGATTTCCGTTGTGTTGTTTTTCTTCCATCCTGACCTTAAAAAAGCGGATTCTCTTATTGTCTATCACACCATATGCACAAGGCACGTCAATCAATGCCCTTGCATGATTGTATAACACAGGTAACTCCTCTTTGTCAAAAGATAGTTTCTCCTGCTCTTTGGAGATATTTCTTGCGATAACAATACCATCTTCACTCTGCGGCTGCCGCTGCAGTTTTCCCTCAATATAGAGAGGAAGCATCTCCTTGATCATCCTGACACTTTCTTCCATCAGTTTTCTGTTCAGTTCCGTAAATGTCTCATCCGGATCAATCGGTACGATGGTTCTTGCAAAGACATCTCCTGCATCCATGGCTTTGACCATTTCCATGAGGCATACACCGGTTTGGGCATCCCCGTTTAGCAGAGCATACTGAATAGGTGCCCCGCCTCTGTATCTTGGCAATAATGAAGGATGAACATTAATCGCACCAAGTCTTGGTGCATTCAGGATTGCCTCGGGAACGAATTGTCCA
>JAFYCG010000375.1 GCA_017539825.1 Solobacterium sp.
ATCGCCCGGAAGCAGGGATATTCCTATACATCTTTTCCCGCAAAGACAACCTGGTGGCTGTTTCCGGTATCCGTATTGAGAGAGGTGTTTGCGATTGCAAAAGAGTGGGTATTCTGAAATGATACAGGGAGAGTCTCTGTCTTTTTACACAAAAAAAGCAGATCAGAGTCTGCTCAGCAGGATTGCCCATACCGGAAGTATGGCAATGGAAAGTATAGTGGAAAGAACGACAACGTCGGCTGCAAACTTTACATCCGTTTTGTAGTGTTCGGCAAGCACGGCAGTTGTTGAACCGGCGGGCATTGCAGCTAACAGGACTGAGATACCGGTGATCAGCGGGTCGACATGAGCGATCATACATCCGGCAAGAACGATCACGGGAATGACGAACAGGCGAAGTACACAGTATTTCAGATTCAGCTTCGAGATCATCGAACCGAATCCATATTCTGCCAGGATCATGCCCAGGAAGATCATGATCAGCGGTGTTGAACACCTGCCAAGACTTGTTAATGTGCCAGTCAAAGCGGACGGGAAAGGAATATTCAATATCATGCGGATCAGGCCGATCACAACAGCGATGATGCATGGATGGGTGCTGATTTTTTTGCATACGGTTTTGAAATCGGATCCGCCTTCAAAGTAGGAAACACCGGCAGACCACATGACAATACGGAGCGGGATCAGATAAATCTGCCCATACAACATGCCCATCTGTCCATAAACGCCTTCCGCCACCGCATTACCCAGGAATCCGGCATTGGAACATACCGTCGCATACTGCAGGATCTTTTTCCTGTTCGGATCGACTTTATTGAAAAGCACTGAAGCCAGGAAAGTACACAGCAGCTGGATGACAGCCGATACGGCCAGAATCTCCACGAACATCATTGCGATCTCACTGTTCATTTCGATGTTGAAGGAAACGATGATGTTTGCCGGCAGGAACACATTGATTACTGCTTTGGAAAACACAGGTCTGTCAGCAGGTTTCAGGACATGAAACTTACAGAGATAATAACCAACTGCCATTTCCGCAAACATCAGAAACTGCAGATTGAACAACTTACTCAGATCCATAATCAACACCAGCTTTCTATACGCAATATTGTATCAGCAACGCAATGATTATAGCGGATATGTTTCGTAAAGGGAAACTGTTTTGCACAGGATGGTGAGTATGTCTTATTGTTTTCAGGATATGAAAAATACCGGCATGAAGCCGGTATTATTATGAGTGACTGTGATTGCTGATCCAGCAGGCGATATCGGCAATGACCGAATCGGAGATATGACGTTCCTCTTTGAATTCCGCAGAGCCTGCACTGATCGATTCATAGGCATATCTCACAAAGCAGTGATTAAGGTTTTCATAGAGTTTGAATGTCGCATCCGGATGATCTTTCAGAAGGTCACGGTACATGTTGAAATCAACGTCTTTCTTTACCTGGAAATCTTTTTCCCCCTGCATGATAAGCAATGGTTTTTCACTGTTTTTCAGATATTCCGATGCCGGATGATCCACCATTTCCCGGAAATAGTACAGTGTTGTTCCGCCGCCTGTCTTTATTTTCTTTGTTTCTTCAATATTCATTTCACGCAGGTTTTCAAACTGTTTCTGCATCTTTTCGTACGACTTGCGTACAGCCCAGGCTTTCAGGCCTTTTCCTTCGGAGAGTTCCTTCAGCTGTCCGAGCAGGATATCATCCAGATCTCTCAATGAACCTGCCATCAGGATCAGACCTTTGAAGTTTCCGCCTTCCGCATCAATGCGCGGTGCCAGCGTGGCACCCATACTGTGGCCGATGATATAGATATTGTCATGGTCGATACGGGGATCATTACGCAGAAGTTCCGCTGCTTTTACAGCGTCTTCGATTGTTTCTTCTTTAACGGTGATGTTTCCTTCCTTTATCATTTTCATGCCATAGACATAGGAACGCTTGTCATATCTGATTGATGCAATGCCGTACTTGCACAATCCTTCGGCAAGGTCTTTGAACGGTGTCAGTTTCATGACTTTCTCATCCATATTGCTCGATCCCGATCCATGCACCAGAACGACAGCCGGTACCGGCTGATCTTTTTCCGGAAGCATCAGGATGCCGTTCAGGGGATATTTGCCACCTTCATTGATAATAATTTTTTCACTCAGCATAGAATCCTCCTTTAATGCTGTGTAAGCACTTCATATAAAGCTTTTGTTTCGGCACTGTCACGGGTACCGAAAAGATATGTATTATTTTCTGTTGTGATCAGAATGTACGGTTCACATGTCGGATCAAGAAGGACAATGACGTTGCCGGTAGACGGTGCATAGAACCTGCCCTTCAGAAGTGTGTCCAATCCTGTTCCCATTTTACGTACAAGTCCTTCCGGAAGTTCTTCGAGAAGCTGTACTTCCTGTATTTCTTCCAGAGTGACCTTGTAATCCGTCATGCCTGCCTTTGCCTCAATCTGTTGTTCATCAGCTGCAATAACAATCTCCTGCCTGCCCAAGCTGTCCATGAAGAAGCCCATGGCCGGTGTTGCCAGAATGAATGCCCCTGCCACGATCATCAGGATCTTGCCCGGAAGTCTTGCTGCATTAACGGTACTGTTGATACCGACACGGTTGTTGATGATCACTCTGCTGTCATCGGGGTTATAGTAGATCAGGCCGAAGAGCCAGTGATCGTCGTCATCCACATACCAGTCTGAACCGCTTTGTGCCGTCAGTTTCTCCTGGATGTGCCTTGTCCGCATTTCAATCCGCAAGGCCATGACACAGAGGATGACTGTTATCGCAATAAACATGATCATGCCCCATTTCGGATATTTGAACATCACCCATGAGGAAACACAGTATAGTCCCATGGCATAAGAAGTGATCAGCCACATGACACCCCAGTTATATCTGCGTACAGCTGTCAGAGCTTTTGTCAGCTCTGTATTTTCATCTACCATTTCTGCTTTATTCCTGTAGAGATAACGGTAGGAAAACCAGAACAGGATGCACAGTGCGGCGAACATCAGATACATCAGGAACATTTCCCTGTCTTCCAATGCCGGCAGGATACAGACGATCACCGGTGGTACAAACAACACAGGGGACAGCCATTTCTGTCCTTTCAATACCGATGTATCCACTTTGATAATCTGCTTTTCCTGTACCCAGCCTTTCCGGATCTTGATCTCCTTCAGACGGCTGTTGAATATGATGTAGGGGATATACGGCAGTACAATGCACAATGCGATCCAGAAGCAGAAATACGTGAATGTTGCCTTAGCGGAAAACAGAATGCATAACGGTATAAGCAGAAGCAGGAGTCCGCAGATCATCCATGAGTATTTTTTAAATGCATGAATGACCGCAAGTACTTCCGTATCTTCGCGTGCTTCCTGCGGCAAAGTCACACCGAGAATAATATTCTTCTTAAACTTTGTTTCGTTGACAAGCATGTATGTCATCATCGGAGCAATCCAGAATACCATGCCCCAAAGTATCAGATTCATTGTCATGAGTTACCCTCCTCATAAAGCTTTTCAAACAGCTTCATGATCTCATCTTTTTTCATACCGGACAGACGCAATTCGGAAATATAGAGACGCATGGCATCCATGGTCTCCTGCGAGACCGGTACAACATCACGGGAAGCAATACAGGCACCGTTTCTTCTGTCGGTAACGATATAGCCTTCCTGTTTCAGCTGCTGGTAGGCCTTGGATACGGTCATCATATTAATACCGCTTTCTTCAGCCAGTGCACGTATGGTCGGCAGTTTCTCCCCCGGCTGCAGTTTTCCCTCTGCAATCCCGATCACAATCTGGTTTCGCAACTGGATATATAACGGCACCGGACTGCTGAAGTCAAAAGTCATCAACATTGTTTTGCCCTCCTTGCATTACTTAGTGTAATGCAAAGTATGCAAAAAGTAAAGATGCTTATGCAAAAATATTCTGATATTCTCAAAAGGATCTTCATGCCTTTGCATTATAGATACACAGGACGTAATCAATATCAATATAGGATCAAATAAAAAATCCCAGTCTGAGAGTAAGTACTTTCAGTCATGGGATTTGTATTTATTGTTTATGATTGAATACACAATCAAAATTGTTTTCAACCAGAGTTTCGAGTTCCTCCATAGGAATAGATTTAATCTGACTGATTGCTTTGTAGATATTTATAACATCTTCCGGTTCATGACGGTGATCCTTTACAGGACTCTGGTATGGCGCGTCCGTTTCAATGAGCAGTCTGTCCAAAGGAATGGAACGGATCACTTCAGCCGGTCGTTTTGCGTTTGGGAACAATACACTGGCACCGAAAGAAATGGAATAACCGAGTTTGGTGTAGATAGCTGCCATTTCAACCGATCCGCTGTAGCTGTGAATAATTCCTCTGACCGGATATTTTTTCAGGATTTCAAGGGTATCGGCACTGGCTTTGCGGCAATGAATATCAACAGGTAAATCATATTCTGCTGCCAATTGCAGTTGTTGCATAAAAAATTCTTTTTGTTTTTCTTTTGTATGCGGATGAGAATAATAATCCAGTCCGATTTCTCCGATCATATCCGGTTTATATTCATCAACAATTTGTCTGAAACGTTCAAATCTTTCCGGTGTATCATCAGGATCAATTGACTGGGGATGAATACCGCATGCGAGTTTGAAACCTGAATATTGATTTGTGAGAAGAATGCCTTCTTCAAGATCGTGCTTGCTGCAACATATCACAATCGCTTTAAGTACACGTTTTTTGAGCATGCGGTTAATCATTTCATTCCGGTCATCATCAAACTGCCTGGAGCCAAGATGGCAATGGGCATCAATATAGGACATGATTACTCCGGATGATTTATTCTTTTCCTTCTTTAAACATTTTCATCATTTCATTGGTTAAGCTGTAATCGGAAGGCTGCAGTGTAATGTTTTCCCGTTCAACCCATTCTGCGATTTTGAGTTCTGAATGATCAACGGTAATGGTATCATCTCCATCCACCTCACAATAGAAGCCCATCAGAATATCCTGGGCAATACCCCATGGCTGTGATTTATAGTAGGTGATGTTTTTGACGTTAATACCGGCTTCTTCTTTGACTTCTCTTTTCACGGTTTCTTCCATGGTTTCACCGATTTCAGTAAATCCTGCAATTAATGCATAGAAACCAAAACCGCGGTTATACTTTGTGAGAAGCAGCTTGTTTCCGTTTTTCACTCCGACAATAACAGCCGGATTGATTCTCGGATAAATCGTATTGCCGCATGAGCATTTCAGGGCTCTTTCTTTTGTATCGTAATATGTTTCTTTTCCGCAGACACCGCAATACCGGTTGGTGCTGTACCAGTGCCACAGGTGATAAGCAGTATACGCTGCATAAATATTCCCGTTGGAATGGGGATTCATCTTTCTGAGTTCCATCATGGAATAATAGGAGAATCCTTCAGGAAGGGGAATGTCTTCATCAACCAGAAAGTACTTCTGATCATCTATAGAGAAGAGATAGATGCATTTGTGATTGTTTCCGATTTCTTTTTGTGAAGGATAGATAATCTCTTCTTTTTCCGGATCACATTTTAATAAGAGTTTTTTGTCTGAGAATACACAGAAAAGACTGTTTTCATCGGGTGAATAGTTTTCAAAGTGATTGATTAACTGTTTTGGGGCAATATCCTGGATCATTCTAAACTCCTTTAATTCTCTGTAAATTGTGAAAAAGGTGTAACCGGTAAATACTGAATCTGTAATTCATATTCTGACATCTTATCCCAGAATTCTTCTTCTGTTATATCCAGTTCTTCGGATGCGTTGACATCCCATATTCCTGTAGTGTTGTGATAACAGCCGACAGTCATACTGTCACTTTTCAACTCGGTAAAGTAAAAGTCGATCGTTTTTAAACTCAGACCGTTTAATTCATATGTTGCACGAACGGAGCTGGCTGCACCGGAAGATCCTTCATTGTAGATGATTTCTCCGTCTAACAGATAATATCTGTTTCTTGCCCATCCTTCCAGAACAGGCTGATCACCTTGTGTGTATATTGCCAGCAATCTGTTTCCTGCTCCTAGTCCTTCCGGTTCAATTGCGTAGATTAATAATTCATTTTCTCCGTCATGGTCCAGATCCAGGAATGTGTATCCGATCTGATTCAGAGGATTATCAGACAGATTTGTCATTTCAAAGATACCTGTATCTGCAGGAATGGAATCAACTGTTCCATCCTGAAGAACAAAATGATAAATATCACTTAACAGATCTGCATATCTATCAGCATCTTTGGAAGAAGTTGCTTCTACCGGAATAAAATTCTCCAGATAGATTGATCCGTCATATCCGCTCATGGAAATAGCTTTATACTGTACTTCGCTATCATCATAAGAAATACCGTATGAGGGCATATCCCCATAAAATGTCATGGTTAAAAGAAACGGTTTGTCTTTGGATAAAGTGCTTTGTGTATAAACGGTTTTCGCTGACATCTGCAGTATACCGCCTTCACCTACACCTTCATAATTCAGTTGCAATACCTGAAAATTCTGAAGATCCTTGTTTGTATGAATCAGAATCTGAGAAACATAGCCTTCTTCGTTTACCATAAAGGAGTCATATTCTGCAGGAAGCTCTTTGGCTTCTTCTGCGGTGACAATTGTTTCTGCAGGAATTTCCTCTTCCTCAACAGGAACTTCCTCTTCTTCAATGACAGAGGAAATCTCTTCTTCAACAGAAGATGGTTCAGATATGGATTGTTTTTCATTTGCCTGACATCCTGTCAGGCATGCAAGGGATAAAAATAGGATTATTTCTTTTTTCATATAATGCCTTTCATTTAAATTTTCCTATTCAATTATAAATTTGAATCAGAAAATTGTATAGGAGATGTGAAATCGGAGAAATGTACAAAAATAAATCGGAAGAAAAATAGGTTTTAAATCGGAGAAAAACATAGATTTTGATCGGAAGAATGTGAGAAATGACAGGTGATATTTTGTCACATTGAAAAAGAGTATCATAATCAGTATAATAGTTAGCGGAGTATAACTGATATAAAATCTGTTTTGAAAGATAAAACGGAAAAGCGTATGAAGAATATATTACTGCATGAATTGGGAAAAGAACATAGTCAGAAGATTATGATGATCCATGGAACGGGCATGTCATGGGATATGTTTATCTCGTGTGCGCAAATACTTGCAGAAGAGTATCATGTCATTCTGGTTTCTGTGCCAGGCCATGATCCGAGTACAACGGAGGAATTTACCACTGTGGAACAGGTTGCAGGGGAAATTGAGAAAGCATTGATGGATAAGGGATATGAAGATTTGGATATGCTGTATGGATTGTCTATGGGCGGAGGTATAGCATTGCGTATTCTGGCAGATCAATGTATTTCTTTCAGGCATGCAATCATTGATGCAGGAATCACACCCTATGAGCTTCCATGGCTTTTCACAAGAATCATCCTGATCAAAGATTTCCTGATGACGGAATGGGGAAAACACAGCAAAAAAGCACTCTCTTTTGCTTTTCCTGCAAAGGATTATTCACAAGAAGCCCTAAACCGGATGTTTTATGTTCTTCAGCATATGAGCGCAAAAACAATATGGCATGTCTATGATTCAACAGACAATTATTCCATGCCGGAAGTCTTTCCTCAGCTGAATACAGTTATTGAATACTGGTATGGGGAAAAAGAGGAGAAGGAAAGAAGATCGGATATCCGCTATGTAAAAAAACATATACCCAAAGTACACTTTCGAAAAATTCCGGGTATGAAACACGGACAATACATTATGATACAAAAAGAACGATTTGTGTCGGATATCAAGAGACGGTTAGGAGAAAAAAGATGAATCAGAAAATACAAACTTCAGTAACAAGGGAAGGTTTTGAAGCAATCCTGTATCCCGGTAACGGCAATAAAGACAGGGTATTAATTGTAATGTCCGGATCCGATGGGGGAATGACGCTGTCAAAACAAGAGGCCAGGTTTTACCATAGAAACGGAATACCCGCTTTGGCATTAGGACTTTTCAAAACGAAACAGACACCGAAAGAATTATCCCGTGTGCCTGTGGAATATGTTGAAAGAGCTGTCGCGTGGTTAAAAGAGCAGGGGTATCAGAAAATCGGTATTGACGGAACTTCCAAGGGAAGTGAAATGGCATTGATTGCTGCATCATTGTTTTCTGACATATCCTGTGTGATTGTGCGTGTTCCTTCTCATTTTGTCAGCGAGGGATTATCGGGAAGCGGAAAGAACAAGGCACCTTCCGGAACATCCTGCTGGAGCTATCATGGCAAAGAGCTTCCGTATGCACCTTATCGCAGCCGTACTTTCAATATACTGAAAATGTTCATGCATGAAAAAGAGATGCATATCATTACATTCAACAGAGATAAAGATGTTACACCGGAAACACTGATTCCGATAGAAAAGATCCAGGCACCGGTATTGATGCTGTCATCAAAACATGATGAAGTATGGCCATCCTTTGAAAGTGCTGCGTATATGGAAAAGAAGCTGACAGATGTCCGTTTTCCGTATCCTCATAAACATGTGGCTTATGAGAATGTGAGTCATGCCATGTTGACAAAGCTTCCCCTGATTTATAAATTTGCATTCAAATCAGAGCGTCAGCATCCGAAAGCATGCGCAAAGGACAGGGAAGCTCTGAAAAAAGAATTACTGGACTGGGTAAAAAACAATATGTGAACAGATGGCATAAAGCCATCTGTTTTGCAAAAGAAAAATCAGTTTCCTTTACGGAAACTGATTGAGTCGGGATGACAAGATTTGAACTTGCGACCCCTTCGTCCCGAACGAAGTGCTCTACCAAGCTGAGCCACATCCCGTTGTTGCCCAACAATTATATATCAGACTTTGAAAAAAATCTATTCTTTTTCTAGCATTATGCATACTTTTTGTATCATTAAGGCTCTTAAGGCCATATCAACATTGGTATCAAATACCGTTCCGTCACGATTCAGCACGAGTTTTGCATGTGTAAAGGCATCTGCTCTTGATAAAGACATCATGACAAAGAAATCATGTTTAGAGACTTCAAGATCCGGTCTTTCTTTCATAAATCTCTTTTGTGCTTTTTTGATATTTTCAACATTGATGATTGTTCTTCGGCTGTTTTTAGAATAGGCATTTTCCGGAGTATATTGCAGGAAGAGATCATGGGCAACAATGTAGAATCTTAACTTCTGAATCTCTTTTTCATCATAGCCAAGCTTTTCCAGGATAGGAACAGAAATCTCTTCCGACTTCTCAGCATGATTATGGAAGATTGTTCTGGTTTCTCCATACTGGTTTACCTTTTCTTTTGCGACGGAGGGCTTGCCAATATCGTGGAAGAAACCTGCTGTTTTTAACAATCTGTATTCATCTGCAGTAAGACCGGCCGGATCAATTCCGTCAACGGTTTTGCAGGTATGCACTAATAAGTCATAACAATGGTATGGGTGATTTTGCGGATAGTCTTTCATAACTGTAATATGAGGACTTAAGGAAGATAAAAAATCCCAGTTTTCTTTTTCTAAAATGCGTTCTTCAAGATCATGGGACATCAAATCTTCAAACTTGTTTTTTAATTCATTCATTTCTTTGGCCTGCCTATGATATTATTATGCCATATGAAGCATGTTTGTGTCATAAAAAGTCCTGTAGGGAATCTGAAAATTGAAGAGGAAGACAATCAGATTGTCAAAATTGCATATACGAAGGAAGATGTAACAGAGATAACGGATACTTTATTGAAGAAGTGTGCGGATCAGCTGGATGACTATTTCCGGGGAAATCGCAAGGAATTCGATCTGCCTCTGTTCATGAAGGGAACAGAATTCCAGGTAAAAGTATGGCATGCCCTGGAAAAGATTCCCTATGGGGAAACAAGATCCTATCAGGATATTGCACAGATGATCGGAAAACCCAAAGCATCCAGGGCAGTAGGTATGGCAAATCATGTGAATCCGATTGTGATTCTTGTTCCCTGCCACAGAGTGATCGGGAAAAACGGAAAACTGACCGGTTATGGCGGAGGATTGGATAAAAAGAAATATTTATTGGAATTGGAAGGAGAGCATCATGGAATTTTTGACATTGGCGAAGAATAGATATTCCTGCAGAAAATGGAAGGATACACCTGTAGAAAAAGAAAAACTGGAGAAGATTATTGAGGCTGCTGTTCTTGCACCTACCGGATGCAATTATCAGCCATGGAAAATCTGGATTGTTCAGGATGCACATAAAGAAGAATTCAGGGAAACCGCGAAGATTCGTTTCGAAGCACCTGTCTATATGCTGGTGGGGGCTAAAAAAGATGAAGCATGGACACGTGAATATGATGATTGGAATATTGCGGATATTGATGCGGCAATTGTTGCAACGCATATGATATTGGAAATTGAAGAACTGGGTCTTGGCACTGTTTGGACAGGACATTTTGATGCACCTGCTTTAAAAGAAAAATATGAAGTGCTGAAAGATTACAGTTTAATCGGCATATTCCCGATCGGCTATCCGGATAAAGGTCCTTCCCATCTGCATGATAAGACAAAAGAGGTTACAGATCTGGTATCTGATTTATGAGAATCACAATACTAACGATCTTTCCGGAAATCATGGAAAGCTATTGGCATTCTCCGGTCATTCAAAGATGTATGGATAAAGGAATACTGTCTTTGGAAACAGCGGATATCAAAGAATATGCCAAAGGGAGTTTCCGGCATATTGATGATTCTCCATACGGAGGCGGTGCAGGCATGATCTTAAAATGTCAGCCCGTGATGGATGCATTACGAAGTTATCAGAAAGAGAATTCGCATGTGATCGGTCTTGTTCCAACAGGGAAACCATATACACAGGAAAAAGTGCATGCATTAGCGGAAAAAGAAGATCTGATTCTGATTGCCGGACATTATGAAGGCATGGATGCAAGAATCTATGATGCATGTGATGAACTGATTTCTGTAGGGGATTATATTTTGACCGGTGGGGAAATCCCTGCAATGATTCTGACGGATTCCATCGCAAGAATCCTGGAAGGCGCTTTGCGAAAAGAGAGTACGGAAGAGGAATCCTTTGAAGATGGCTTATTGGAATACCCCCAATACACCAAGCCAAGAGAATTCGAAGGCAGGAAAGTACCGGAAGTACTCCTTTCGGGAGATCATGAAAAAATCCGCAAATGGCGGTTAAAACAATCACTCTTGCTGACAAGAGAAATACGTCCGGATTTATTAGCGAAAAGAAAACTGAACAGGGAAGAGGAAGATTTGCTCAATGACGAATGATTTGAAAACTATCTATGATCAGGCAAGGGAAGACAACATCCCCATTATGAAGGATGATGGCTTGTCATTCCTGCTGGAATACATAAGAAATCATGAGAATATCAGGGATATCCTGGAATGCGGAACTGCAGTAGGCTATTCTTCCATGAACATGGCCAATATCCGCTGGGATATGCAGATAGATACAATTGAAGTAGATCCCGAAATGTATAAGCAGGCTCTCAAAAATATAGAAGATCAGCATTTGGAGGACAGGATTCATTGTCATCTTTGTGATGCGGCTGATTTTGAAACAGATAAAAAATACGATCTGATTTTTATTGATGCTGCAAAGTCACAATATCGAAGATATCTGGAACATTTTTTAA
>JAFYCG010000376.1 GCA_017539825.1 Solobacterium sp.
GAATAAAACCCCTTGTCAGATGATTCCGTGCATGTTATTATATATCAGCACTTTCTTTAAGCACGTCTAGAGGCTTAAGGCATGAAGGGAGAAAAGACATGAAGAAAGATATCCATCCAAAGTATTACCAGTGCAAAGTTACATGCACAAGCTGTGGTTCTGAATTTATGACCGGTTCTACTGTAAAGGAAATAAAGGTTGACAGCTGCTCCAATTGTCATCCGTTCTACACAGGCCGTCAGAGATTTGCTCAGGCACAGGGCCGAGTCGAGAAATTTAATAGAAAATACGGACTCAAATAAGAAGGTTTGGAAACAAACCTTTTTATATATCCTGATTTTGTGTTAAAGTGTATGCAGAGAAATTGAGGAGGGACTCGGATATGGAAAACAAAGCTGTAAAAACATTAGATATGATTCGTGATGAGTTCCTGAAAAAATATCAAGGTGGCATCAGAATCACACAAAAAGAACTATTGGAAGAAGCAGAAAAAAACAATCTGACTGAAGCAGAGGAAGATGAACTTTTCACGTGGGCACAAGAAGAGGGCTTTCTTCTGCAGGATGAGGAGGACGACTTTTTTGAAGACGATGAGGATGATGAAGAACAGGATGATATTGCCGATCCGTATATTGATTCTTCCAAACGTATTATTCCGTCTGATTCGGTAAAAGTATACCTCAAAGAGATCGGTGCAATTCCTCTGCTTACCGCAGAACAGGAACTGGAGACTGCCAAAAAGGTTGCCGCAGGTGACAAAGCCGCAAAAGATCTGTTGATTTCCAGCAACCTGCGTCTTGTGGTATCCATGGCAAAGGATTATGTCAATCGCGGATTGAGCTTTCAGGATCTGATTCAGGAAGGCAATATCGGCTTAATGCATGCGGTTGATAAATATGATTACACAAAAGGCTTCCGTTTCAGCACGTATGCAACTTGGTGGATCCGTCAGTCTTTGACAAGGGCAATTGCCGATCAGTCAAGAGATATCCGTATTCCGATTCATATGAATGAGCAGATTGTCAGAGTCAAAAAAGCACAGCGCAATCTGTTGCAGGAACTGGGAAGAGATCCGACACCGGAAGAAGTTGCCAGAAAACTGGATGGAATGACCGCAGAAAAGGTGATTGATATTCTGAAGATTGCCCAGGACCCTGTTTCTCTTGAATCTCCTGCAGGAGATGAAGAGAATACGACCTTGAGCGATTTCATTCAGGATACGAATGCAATGGATCCGGAACAGTACGCAAACAATGAAGTTGTCAAAGAACAGATTGACAAGATGTTAAAAGAGCTTCCCGAGCGTGAGGAGATGATCCTGCGCATGCGTTTCGGACTTGACGGAACAGGCAAGCCGAAGACATTGGAGGAAGTGGGAAAAGAATGCAATGTTACCAGAGAAAGAATCCGTCAGCTGGAGTCTAAAGCTCTGCGCAGACTGCATTACAATGCTTCCAACAATAAGAAATACAAAGATTTACGAGACTAAGGAGATAATATGGACGCAATTCGCAGCAAGCTTGCAGAAATAGAAAAACAATATCAGGATATCAATCATCAGCTGATTCAGGATGATGTTGTCTCTGATCCCGTAAAACTCACGAAGCTTTCCAAGGAAGAAGCGCGTTTAAAGCAGCCTGTAGATGCATGGAATGAACTGAAATCTCTGGATGAAAGAATATCCCAGGCGGAAGAAATGCTGAAGGAAAGCGACGAGGAATTAAAGGAAATGGCACGCATGGAGCTGGAGGAATGTGAACCGAAAAGAGAAGCACTTCTTGAAAGAATCCAGCATCTTCTGATTCCGAGAGATCCCGATGATGACCATGATGTCATCATGGAAATCAGAGGCGGTGCTGGTGGTGATGAGGGAAATATTTTTGCCGGTGATTTATACCGCATGTATACCAAATATGCAGAATCAAAAGGCTGGAAGATTCAGGTGATGGAAGCTTCACCAAGTGAGGCAGGCGGATTTTCACAGATCATCTATTCTGTTAAGGGAACAGATGTTTACAGCTTTCTGAAGTTTGAATCCGGTGTTCACCGCGTACAAAGAGTTCCTAAGACAGAAGCACAGGGCAGAATTCATACCAGTACGGCTACCGTTTTGTGTCAGCCCGAAGCGGAAGCTGCAGATATTGAAATTGATCCGAAAGATCTGACTATTGAAACACACAGGGCTTCAGGAGCCGGCGGCCAGCATATTAACAAGACAGACAGTGCTGTCCGTATTGTTCATGTACCTACCGGCATTACCGTCAATTGTCAGGAAGGACGCTCACAGATTGAAAACAGGGAAACCGCAATGCGTCTGATCCGTGCAAGGGTTTACGAAGAATATAAAAGAGAAAGAGAAGAAGCTGAAGGAAAAATCAGAAGGGCGAAGATCGGCACGGGTGACCGTTCAGAGAAGATCAGAACCTACAATTATCCGCAAAATCGTGTTACAGATCACAGGATTGGTTTGACAATTACCCAGCTCGACCGTATTATGGAAGGCAGGCTTGACGCCGTTATTGACGGATTGCTTGCCGAAGAAGAAAAAAGAAAGCTGGAGGAAACACAACTGTGACGACTTTCGCTCAGAGTGTACGTAATTATGAAAACAAATGCATAGAGGCAGATATACCCGCTGAAACAGTGATGGCTTTTCTCGTGGAACTGAGCCAGAGGGAGAGATATGATCTTTATGCCAATTTTGACAGTGCCATGCCGGAAGAACTCCAGAAGGAGTTTGATGAGGGAATGGCACGTATTCTGCTGGGAGAACCCATGTCTCATGTTTTGGGATATTCCTGGTTTTACGGATATAAAATACTCGTCAACGGGGATGTTCTGATTCCCCGTTATGAAACAGAGGAGTTGTGTGCAGGCATCCTGTCACGCATGGATGAATTCTTTGCCGGTCAGGATGAAATTGTTACGGCGGATATAGGCACCGGTTCCGGTGCGATCGCCATAACATTGGCCAAAGAAGAACCCAAAGTAAAAATGTATGCGACGGATATCAGTGAAGAAGCACTTGTTGTCGCAAAGGAAAATGCAAAGATTAATGATGCTGAAATAACGTTTTTGTGCGGAGATATGAGCGAACCGGTTGAAAAAGAAAATATCAGACTGGATGTTCTGGTCTGCAATCCGCCGTATATCCCGCAGGATGAAGTCATGGAGAAATCCGTTACTGATTTTGAACCGCATGTTGCTTTGTTCGGCGGAGAAGACGGATTGTTCTTTTACAGGAAGATTTTTGCACATTGTCACGAAGTTTTGAAAGATAAAGCATTTATGGCTTTTGAAATGGGATGGAACCAGCGGGAAGCAATGACGTCTTTAATAAAGGAATACCTTCCTGAGATGTCTTTTGAAATCATAAAAGACATCAACGAAAAGGACAGAATGCTGTATGTATACAGGAATCTGGAAAAGGAGAAATCGTATGAGTAAACAGGAAACGAGAAGACAAAAAAAACATATTAGAGCGTCTCTTTACTGGTTTGTTTCTTTGCTGGCAGCAGTTCTATTTCTGATTGTCTTCTATTTTATGCCGATGCTTCCGAATAAATGGGCATTTGTGGCCGGTACAATATTATTGTTCCTGCTGATTATTACAGGTTATTTTTCTTTCAGAAAAGGCAAAAGCAAAAAACTGGCAATTAAGATTATCAACCTGCTTATCACGGCAGCGTTACTGGTAGGATCCATCATTCTGCCGAATATCAAAACGCGCGTATCGGAAGTCATTGAGACAAATACACCAAAGGAAAATGTCATCAACATGAATTTATATGTCATGTCTGATAAATATATCGATGAAAATCCATCTTTGCATATTCAGTATCCTTCACAGAAGAGTGATTCCCTTGAAGATCTTCAGCAATATAAAGATTCAACTTTCATCACAACTCTGACAATTGATTCCGACTATCAGCTCGAAGCACTCGACTTGTTGAGAGAATCAATCGGAAGAGAGGATATTGAACTGTATGATGCCCAATCTCTGCAGGAAGCCGGAGAAAAGCTCTATGCAGGTGAAGGTGTCATGTTAATGAGTGAAGTATATGCTTCCATGCTTCCGGATATGGAAGGATTTGAAGATTTCGAAGAAGATACACGAATTCTGTATACGATTGAAGTACCTGAAGTTGTCCAGGAGATCAAGAGAACAGATGTTGCATTAACAACACAGCCGTTCAGTGTATTCTTCGGCGGTAATGATCAGGAAGGTGAATTGAAGCTTTCCGGAAGAACAGACGTAGACATGGTAGTGACAGTCAACCCGAAAACCCATCAGATTGCGATCTGTTCCATGCCGAGAGATTCCTACATTCCTAATCCGGCTTACGGAAACCGTCCGGACAAACTGACCCATCTTGGTGTAACCGGTCTTGATAATACATTGAGAGGTCTTGGAAATGTATTGAATGTCGATATCGATAACTATATCCTGATCAATTTCACGACGTATAAACAGATTATCGATGCAATCGGCGGAGTGGATGTCAATAATCCATATGCCTTTGATTATACATGGGATGACTATTCTTATCCGGAGGGAATGATCCATCTGGACGGACAGGCGGCATTATATTATGTCCGTGAAAGATATAATCTTCCGAACGGCGACTTCGACAGAAATATGCATCAGCAGATTGTGATGCGTGCAATCATCGAAAAGGTTGCTTCACCTACCGTTATCACCAGATTCAACAGTATTCTGAATGCTTTGGAAGGAACATTCTTAACCAATCTGTCGGATACTTCGATTTATTCCTTCTGTCAGATGCAGCTCGAAGAAGGAATTGAATGGAATATTGTCAATTATCGTTCTCTTGGAGATGTTGGCAATGCAATTTGTGCAGCAGCACCCGGACAGGCACTTTCTGTTGTCTATCCGTATAAGAACCAGGTTGATTTTATGGCACAAGTCATTAATGATGTCATTGAAGGCAAGATTGTCGAACAGCAGGAAATGCCTGCAGGCCGTGGATATCTTGTACAGCCTGTATTGCCGGTAGAGACACCTGAAGCAACTGCCACACCGAAACCAACACCAAA
>JAFYCG010000377.1 GCA_017539825.1 Solobacterium sp.
TGTATTTAAAAAGCACTAAGTTCTGTGCTGCAATCCGCAGTACTTTTCACAGTGCTTTTTATGTGCTTATTTACCGGTCAGGGTGTGAACTGTAACGATTCATGCCGAAAGGTATTAATCCGAGGTTTTTTTATATTCATGCATATGCTACTATATTGTTAGTTACAGGAGTATTATCATGGGTTTATTTGACAAGATCATTAAAGAAGGCACAAAAGCCTTTCAGGAAGTCACTTCCGAAGAAAACAAAGAAAAAGCCACAACATTCTTCAATAATTTAAAAGAAGGCATTGAAGATACAGCCAAAGCCATTGCATCTGAAGAAAACAAAGAAAAAGCATCCGCATTTTTGCAGAACATCAAAGAAAGTATCACTGAAGCAAAGAAACAGGCAGAAGCAGAAGAAGCAAAAAAAGAAGAATACTATACACCGGTAGAAGACGGCAAAACCTGCAGAGAAAAAATACTGGAAGTATTAGCTTCTGAATTTCCACAATATACCGTTAAAGAGGATGTATCCCCAACGACAATCGGCGGAACCGGAAAGTTCATGAATTATTCCATCGCTGTGTATGACGGAGAAACACCGAAACTGTTTATGATGCTCATTGATAAAACAACGACATTCCATCGTGAATACCGCTGGAGCAGAGAAGAAGCAGAGAAAAAAGGATATACATTTCTCAATTTCGTAAAGCATTATCCGAATACAATCCCTTATATTACAGACAGATTACACCAATACCTGTAATCTGATGTATAAGAAAGAGAAAAGCATACGCGCCTGTGGTGGCTGCAGCATATTTCCTTACATACTTTGCAGGCAGTTGAAATATGTACCGGCCGGTATCGTTAAGCACAGCTTACTTCAAAGCAATTTCTCTTTCTTTTTTTCATGGAGAAACACATGTCTTTATTACAGGAACTATCAAAAAAGGAAGTATGGGAAACCTTCCTCCAGATAAAAATTGAACACAATCAATTATCAAAAAAAGAAATCAAACAGCTTTCTTCCTTTATTCAGGGAGAAGGCTATTTGCATGTTACAGATACATTGTCTTTCGGATATCCGCAGAAAAAAAGCATCTCCAAAGCCAATACGACAAAAAGGAGAATTGTATATTCTTACAATGACGAGGAAACAAATGTATTAAAGTTACTGGCATATCTTCTGTATAAATATGATGATGTTTTATCCGATGCCTGTTATTCCTTTAGAAAAAACAAAACCGCAAAAACAGCGTTTGATGCAATCATGAGTATTGAGGATTTATCTTCTAAATATGTTTTAAAAGCAGATATCCATAATTACTTTAATTCCATTGATGTAGAACAGCTGATTGAAATATTACAATCTGTTATTCAGGATGATCCGGATCTTCTTTCTTTTTTATCCTCACTTCTCACACAGAATAAATGTATCCGGAATGATGAGATCATAGAAGAAAAACGCGGGGCAATGGCCGGTGTTCCTTTATCCAGTTTCTTTGCAAATCTTTATTTAATGGATCTTGATGAATACTTTGTGCAAAAAGGAATACCGTATTTCCGGTATTCCGATGATATTCTTCTGTTTTTCGATACTCAAGAGCAACTGGAAGAATCTTTTTCTTATATCAAAAATTTTCTCTCAAAAAAGAAGCTGGAATTAAACCCGGATAAAATCATTGTCCGTAAACCGGAAGAATCCTGGGAATTTCTCGGCTTCAAATACAAAGACGGTGAAATTGATTTATCGGATATGACGATTCAGAAAATGAAACGGAAGATCAAACACAAGGCCAATGCATTGTATGCATGGGAAAAGAAAAACAATATCCCTTATGAAAAAACCATAAAAAAGATGATCCAGATCTTCGATAATAAATTTTATGATCTTACCGGAAACAATGCTTTCACATGGATCAGATTCTATTTCCCTGTCATTACAACCACCAAAGGATTACATGAAATTGATATCTATATGCAGAAATATCTGCGGTATTTGTACAGTGGCAGACATTATAAAGGAAACTATAAAATCACATATGAACAATTGAAGAAACTGGGATATACACCGTTAGTCGGTGAATATTACAATTGGAAAAAGGAGAATCTTCTTTTGCAAAAAAGATAAACATAGATCGGAAAATATGTATTAAAAAAGAGGTCGACAGACCTCTTGTGTCAGACCCCTCAATATGAAATAATTATTGTTTTTCCATGTATGCCATCATTGCATACGCTGCTCTTTTGGCTTCCTCTGCTGCAGCCACAACAGTTCTTGATCCGTGTACGACATCTCCTGCCGCAAATACACCCGGACATGTCGTCATGCCGTTTTCATCGGTAATCAGCAGTCCTCTTTCATTTCCTTCCAAGCCTGCAGTAGTCATGATCAACTTGTTCTTTGGCGCTTGTGATACAGCGAGAATCGTAGAATCCGCATGTACCTGATCCAGTTCCTCTTCATAACCGATAACTTTATCATTCTCATCAAAGATTGCAGTTTTGAATACAGGACCTTGTTCTGTGATTTTTTCTATTTGCTTTCCGAAGACAAATTCCGCACCATCCAGTCTTGCATATTCCATTTCATTTTCACTGGCTGCAATACGCTTGCTGCGGGCATATAGAGTAACATTCTGAGCACCATGACGTAATGCCGTTCTTGCGACATCCATTGCAACATTACCCATACCGATAATTGCTACATTTTCACCGAGTGTGAAGGAATTCGGATTTGCGAGATACGAAATACCGAAATGTACATTGGCAAGGCTTTCTCCTTCAATACCGAGATTCTTCGGTCTCCAGACACCCGTTCCGATAAAGACAGTGGAATATCCGTCTCTGAACAGATTATCAATTGTCAACGCTTCTCCCAGTGTTGTATTCGGACGGAACTGGATATCAAACTTATCCATCAGTTTTTTATAACGGTCAATGATGGTTTTAGACAATCTGAATTCAGGAATACCATACCTTAACATGCCACCGATCTCGTTATTATCATCAAAGATGGTTACATCATAGCCATGCATTGCCAAGATGATCGATGCAGTCAAGCCTGCAGGACCGGAGCCGATAACGGCACATCTTTTTCCGTTTTTCTCTACCGGTTCAACTTTTATTCTGTCAAGATAAGCATCGGAAATAAATCTTTCAATTGCGAAGAAAGATACAGGCGTACCCTTTCTTCCCAGTACACAATGTCCTGCACATTGTTCCTGATGATCACAGACGATTGAACAGAAGACCGACATAGGATTGTTCTTAAACAGTTCTTTTCCCGCTTCCATCAGCTTCTTTTCTTTGAACTTTTTAATCACGTCCGGTATCGGTGTAGAGATAGGACATCCCTTCTGACACATTGGTACCTTACATTGCAAACAACGGTTTGCTTCATTCATGATATGTAATGCCATACTTAATCTCCTTTGAAATCATTGAGATATGATTTCTTCCTCCTTCCATACAGCTTCCATTACTTTAGAAACACTGTACTTGTTTTTTGAATTCTAGCATACGATTATCTTTTTTTGTATGGACGGTTTCGACTAAATCATGGAGAAGTCTGTGATTGTTTCTTTCATCTTCCGATAGCATCTACACTTGCATATTTTGAAATGGTTATATGCATAAAGATATATGCCGTGTCTTATCCGGTTTCATGAAATCTTCAGATCGTTATCAAATACAATGCCTGCATCCTTGCGTGCATTTTCTATGACTCTGGATACAATGGAACTTGCTTCCAAAAGTTCATTCATATGGTCATATTCTTTTGTATCGACTGCTTTGATGAAATCCTGAAATTCATAGAGCAGTCTGTGACTGTCACTTTCATCTGCATATGGTTCTTTTGTACCGTCATTGCGATCCAGTTCAAACTTTGTCATACCGTTAACCGATGTATTCATTGTCAGACATGCATGATCACCCTGGATAGAACATGTAACAGGAGCTTTGCAGTCCTTTGCGGCAATACTGACTGCTTTGAAAGTTCCGTAATCCAGCGTCAGAATGCCGGAAGTATCTATTCCCTTTTCTACATTTGCAAAGTAATGTACTTCTTTCGGTTCTCCGAACAAACCGCAGATAAAGCTGATATTGTAGACATTCAGATCCATGAGAGCTCCGCCTGCCTTCTTTGGATCGAATACCGGTAATGTTGTACCTGCTTTAAACGCATCATAACGGGAAGAATACTGGCTGTAGTTCAAACTGACAATCTTGATGTCTCCTAATTCATTCACCTTTTCTTTTAATGCTTTATATGCAGGCATATGGACAACACTCATTGCTTCAAAGATCATCAGATGCTTTTCCATTGCGATTCTCTTCAATTCTTCCAATTCTCTGTAGTTGGCTGTAATCGGTTTTTCAATGATCGCATGTTTTCCTGCTTCCAATGCTTTTTTGGCAAAGGAATAATGCAGAAAATTCGGAAGAGCTACATATACTGTATCGATATCAGATGCAAGAAGTTCATCATAATCATAGTATGTCCCGTCAAAGCCGTTTTCTTTTGCCATCTTTTCTGTCTCATTTTTTGATCTGAGTGTACCGAACAAGACCTTCTTTTCCAAAGGCAGTTTATCAATTGTTCTCATTAAATCCTTTACAATCATGCCTGTACCGAGAAATGCTAATTTCATATGTTTTTCCTCCTGTGCCTCTATGGGTCTTTCTTTTTTACACCTATATCTTAGCGAAGGATAAAACGAAGAAAAACCGCTTTCAGGGAATAAGAAAATGAAGTACGCTTTTTCACTTCTGTACCAGAGTGTTTACGTACTTCATTTTACTGTCTCTTATTTTTTGTTTAACGCATACAGAATGGAATACAGGATATCCAGGATCAAACTGAAGGAGACCTGTGAATAGAAGGTCGATATTTTATTAAAAGTCTTATTCTCTTTATCCGGAATCAGGATTAATTCATCTGCATGTTTACCTATTGCTGATTCTTTCGTGGATGTAATACCGATGATCGGAACATGGTTCTGTTTTAATATCGGAATACACTCTTTCAGGGACTCCCCGCTGTAACTGACAAACAAAGCAACATCATCCGGTTTCATTTCTCTTGCGACGATCATCTGATCACCATGACCGGAAGCACCATAGACAAACCTTCCGATCTTGATCATCTTATTCGCAAACCCTTCACAGGTGATCATACTGTCGCCGATCGCAAAGATAAAGATTCTATGTGCCTTATTGAGTTTCTGGGCAACACTGCGAATCTCACCCTGTTTCAGATATCTTTCCGTGATATCTGTTGTCTCTTTGTATAAAGAAGAAAGCGAATGTATGATATCCGGAACGGATTGTTTAAAACCAAACGGCGTATTGAAATCCACTTCGTTTTTGGCATATCTTTTTGCCTCGAGATCCTTTGTCAGTTCATGCTTCAACTGACGGAAACCATCACATTCCAGTTTACGGCAGATTCTGATGATCGTGGCATTGGAAACATACGTTTCTTTCGCAAGATCTCCGATATTCATTGTAGAAACATCATCCATATGTTCCAGAATATACCGAATCACTTCTTTTTCAATATCTGTAAATTGTAATTCATCCTGCATCCTTTCGGTAATTGTTGACATAGTTTGCTCCTCAAAAAAACCATAGCTGTTTACTATGGTTATTATATCATCCTAATGCTTTGATAAAATCAGGATATTCCCGATCTAAAACATCTGATATTGCACGAATGATCAGCTCATGATCTTTGCCTTCATGCAATCCGCTTAATAATACAGATGCAGCCAATGTACCGTCTTTGAGATACACCGGGAATGCGCCACCGCTTGGCAGAACACCGTCCTTCAGGACAAATCCTTCTATCTGAGAAGCAATATTCACCCATGCACTGGAATGTCCGTATTCTTTAATCGCATTATGTTTTCCTTCAGCATACATGATGTTTTTATCGTTTTTATCTTTCATGACATACTGAAACATAACCAAGCCATCGGATTCTCTTACTATGCGTAAGGCAATACCGCGATCATATCCCTTCTGAAATTCAATAATCTTCCCTGCCAGAGCCAATGCATCTTCATTGTCAAAAGAATCATAGCTTAAAGCTTTTTCCTGTTCTTCCAGGATTTTTAAATCTTCTTCTGTATAACCGGTAAAACCTGTACGAATAACATCCATGATATGGGCATTACGAACGGAATCGTCCAATGTCATTACATCACTTTCTTTTTTACCCTCTTTGATTAAGACATCAAAGTGATGAATCTGTCCATAGAAATCATCATGGATATACGGCAGATTTATAATGGTTTCCTGATTTCCTTCAAAAAGATGAATGACATCAGGACGTTGTGGATTTTCAATATACAGTCTCCCTTTTGTGCCGGTAATCTCTGCAAATGCTTTTGTTCTTCTGTCGAAAGCAGCGATGATCTCACCTTCACCGTTTTCAAACTGCAATCTGGCATCAATGTAGTAGTCTACACCTTTATAAACATTGGCATATGTTTTCTTTAAAACCGGTTCTCCCTTTAAGAAGGCATTGAGCCAGTTCACGCAATAACAGCCGCTGTCTAATAATGCTCCGCCTACACCGGTTTGTGTATGGTATGTCTTTCCATAGATTTCCTTTGGAAGCAGGAAGCAGTTCTCTGCTTTTACAGAAACAATATCTCCGATTTTTCCTTCCGCAATGATCTCTTTGACTTTCGCAAAAGCAGGCACGAAACGGGATTTCATCGCTTCCATATACAGAGTATTTTCTGCTTTGGAAACTTCCGCAATTTCCTTCATCTCTTCTGCATTCATTACTGCAGGCTTTTCAGATAAAACAGCTTTATGTGCCTTTAATGCTTTAACTGCCCATTCCTTATGCATATGGTGTGGTAAAGCAATATAAACTGCATCCACCTGTTCATCCTGTAAAAGATCTTCAAAGCTTGTATACACTTTTTCACATGGATATTCTTCTTTGAACTTTAACAGCTTTTCTTCGTTTCTTCCTGAGATTGCATAAAGCGATGCATCTTCTTCAAATGTCAAAGCTTTACAGAAGCGGTGTGCGATATTTCCCGCACCGACAATTCCCCATTTAATCATATATCCTCCATCAGCTGAAATGTCCGACTACCTGGTAGGAGTCTTCGGTATACTGCATAATCTCAAATCTGTTTCCATCCGGATCATGTACCCACATCTGCCATGTTCCCGATGGTCCTTTGCTTGGTTCTGTATCCGGTGTAATGCCCGCATCCAGTAATTCTTTCTTTGCTTCAAAAATATCATCTACCATCAACGCAATATGTGAATAACCGACATGTTCATTCCATTCCGTATGCGGTTTTTGTTTATCATTGGCAGGGAATAATTCAATAAACTGGCCCGGTGCAATTTCAATATAGGTATAAAAGATGCCTTCCGGATCACTTTCTGCCAAAGCGGCAAAAGCAGGACGATCTGTTCTTCCCTTATATTCCTTCCATCTGACAACAACTTTCTGTGTTAAGCCAAGCTTGTTGCAATAGAAATCAAGCATTTCATCAAAATGATCTGTGTAGAATGATGTGTGCATAACCGAGTTGAATTTCATAAAGTATTCCTCCGTCATCTATTATGCCAGATCGTTTTTTATTATGTCATTCTTATGCATCAAAAGAAAATGAAGTTACTATTTTCCGAAAATATTCCGTTGTTTTTGTAATTTGATTTTACAAATTTGCCGCACCGATCATCCCTGCATTTTTACCAAGTTCGGCAACTTTGATTTCCGGAATCATGCCATGCATACCGCCAAAGCTTTCTTTTTGTGCGATATCGTTTAAAGGCTTAATGAAATCCTCCGCATACTTCGAAAGCATGCCTCCGATTAATATTAACTGCGGACGGAATATATTAATGATATTGACAACGCCTACACCTAATGCATCGATGTATTCCTCAATCACTTTGGAAATGACTTCATCTTTTTTGCGGTATCTTTCAAAAATCTCATCAAGAGATATTTTTTCACCGCATACCTTTTCTGCATTCTGTAATAGTGCAGGTACAGATGCATAGGCTTCCAGACACCCTTTTCTTCCACAGGTACAGATTCTTCCTCCGGAGCGTACGACCATATGACCGATTTCACTGCCGCCCATAATACCGCCTTCAAAGACTTTGCCATTCAGAATGATGCCTCCCCCGACACCGCCTCCTAATGTAAACATCGCAACATCACTGTACTCCTTGCCGGCACCTGCAACAGCTTCACCTAAAGCAGCACAATCGGCATTATTGGCGATACGCACAGGACAGGGAATGACCTTCCCTAACTGTTGAACAATCGGAACATCTTCCCACTGGATATTGTTGGAATAAAGTACCTTGCCGTTCTTACGGTCAATTGTACCCGGTATGCCTACACCTACTCCGGTGCATTGATCTAACGGGATATCGTTTTCTTTCAATATCTGCAATACCCTGTTTGAAAGATCATCGATAATCTGTTCTGGTGTCAATTCTCTGTTTAGAGGATATTGCTCATAGGCGATGATATGTTGTTCGTTGTTGATGGCACCGATCTGTACTTCTGCACTGCCTATATCCACGCCGACACGGATCGGACTTGCTTTTTCACGGATTGTTGTGACAAGGGCATCACATGTTCCTTCGATCTGCCAGTCTCCGCTTCCGGCAGGAAGAAATAAACTGTCTCCTTTTTTATATGATACCTTATCCTGTTTATTGGAAATCGTTCCTTCTCCGTTCAGGATTAAGATACTCATAAAAGAGGCATCAGAGACATTCCCCTGCAACCGGTATGTCAGATTTCCATCCAGATTCAATTTATCTACAGTGAAGTAATCACAATCAGCAATATGAGGATACCCTTCACCCTTTTGAATCACAGGCATTCTGCTTGTTACAGCTAATGCCTTTTCAATATGAAGGTCTCTTTTCTTGCCGTCTTTTCCTTTTCTGCCATAATCATAAACACGATATGTCACATTGGAATTCTGTTGAATTTCCGCAATCAGACAACCTTTGCCGATTGCATGGATTGTTCCTGATTCAATTAAGAAAGCATCTCCTTTATGTACTTCCACGGCATTCAATACTTCCTGCAATGTATTATTTCTAATTCTTTCCGAGAATTCCTCCATGGAGATTTCTTTTTGAAAACCATAATAGATAAATGCCCCTTCCGTTGCATCCAGTACATACCACATCTCTGTCTTTCCGTACTGTCCTTCCTTAGAAAGGGCAAAACCGTTATTCGGGTGGACCTGAATGGACAGATCATCTCTGGCATCGATAAATTTGATCAGTATCGGAAAATCACGGAATCTGCGGCAATGTGTCCCTAATACTTCCTGTCCGTTTTCCTGCACGTATTCATACAAGGTCTTCCCTTTATTCGGACCGTTTTGAATAACAGAAGGTCCGTCCGGATGACAGGATAATGTCCATGCTTCGGCAAGAATCTCTCCGTCATAGTCCATTTGATATTCATCCACCAGACGGTGACCGCCCCAGAGATAATCTTTATAAGCAGGTTTCAGTTTCAAAATACTCATAGTATTTCTTCCTTTCCGAATGCCAGGCACGCTGCTCCTGCCAGACCACTGTCATCTCCCAGCATTGCCTTCTGAATGTTGACATACGGTAAAACAACCGGATAAACCTTCTTCTTTACCAATGCTTCAACTTCTTCGACAAATCCGTCAATCTTTAACGCAACAGAGCCGCCAAGAATCACAATCTCCGGATCAATAAAACCGATAATCCCCGCAATATAATTCGCTAAGTATTCTTTTGCCTCATCCATAATATGGATTGCAATCTGATTCCCCTTTAACGCAAGTTCGTTTACTTCTCCTGCATGGGTAATCTCTAATCCCGCCTTCTTCGCTCTTTCCTTAATTGCCGTACCGGAACAGATCGCTTCAATTCCTCCGGGAAGGATATCTCCATGACTCGGTCCGTCTTTTTCAAGAATGGTATTTGCCACTTCATTAGCAAAACCATGTGCTCCCTGAAACACTTTTTTATTGATAATCAATCCTGCACCAAGTCCTGTGGAAATGGTCAGATATTGCACAATTCTGCAGTTCTTTCCTGCACCAATGACTGCTTCTGCAAGAGCAGCAAGATTGGCATCATTTTCAAGATATACCGGTACATGCAATCTTTCTTCCAGTTCCTTTGTGATCCACAGATTATGCCATTTACCATGCAGATTCGGCGGTGTAAGCACCTTTCCGTGAATCAGATCCAAAGGTCCCGGACAGGAGATGCCTATCCCTGTGATATCCTTTTGAAAAGAAGATACGGTACTACAGATATTCTCAATTGTTTTATACGGATCTTCTGCATCTGTAGGAAACTGAATTCTATGTTCAATCCTGTAATTTTCATCAATCAAGGCTACTCTTGTATTGGTTCCCCCCATATCTATTCCTATTGCGTATTTCATGTTTATCCTTCCTATCCATGCAATTTCCGATATTCTTTCGGTGTATTCTGAAACTGATTTTTGAATTGTTTTGTAAAGTATGCAGCGGATTCAAAACCGCATCCTCCGGCAATTTCCTGAATGGTTCTGTCACCGGAAAGCAATATGCGTGCAGCTACCTGAAGACGGTAAAAATTCAGATATTCTATCGGTGTATATCCCGTCTTTTCCCTGAATATCTCACAACAGCGGTGTTTCCCGATATTTCCTGCTGCAGCGATATCACCCAAAGTGATCTTCTCTTTATAATGCTGATAGATAAAAGACAACATCTTTTTCTCCAGATCTGCCGTCTTGCTCTTCTGATAAATTGCCGGTGCAATCTCCGAAATATGCCTATAGATGCATGCCATAATGCCATGTAATCCCGCCAGGGCTTCCAATTCGTAAGCCGGCAGATTTTTGTTTCTGGCATTGTAGATTTCATTCATCCAGAAAAGACA
>JAFYCG010000378.1 GCA_017539825.1 Solobacterium sp.
AAAATTTCCATCAGGCATAAATGTTTCACGGTCACGAACAACCGCACACACCAGGACCTGGCTTCTTGTGACTGAAGGAAGCTTGAACAGCTGCACATTGGCAAGTTTGGATCCTTTGTTGATCTTCAGTTCGACAATTTCAGCCCTTGCCTTGGCAAAAGATTCTCTCTGCAGAAATCCGGGATATTTCAACAATCTCGCTATTTCATTGGCAGTCTGTTTCTCCGGGTTGATTACCAAGGAAAGAGAAAGAATATTACGCATCATATATGCCTGTTCAACATATTCAGGATTTCTGATTCGGGCAATGGTATGAATATCCGGATTTAAAACATGTGCAGTCAGACAGCTTAATAAATTGACTTCATCTGCATTGGTGGCGGCAATAAAAACATCCATGTCTTTGATATTTGCCTCTTCCAGAATTGTTTTGGAAGCACTGTTACCTTCAAGGGCAATTACATCATATTTTTCCATCGCATCTTCCAGAATTCTGGAACTGTTGTCGATCAAAGTTATATCATGTCCTTCCGAAGACAGTTCTTTTGTCAAAGCTTTTCCCACTTTTCCTGCACCGGCAATTAAAATTCTCATAATTCCTCCATCAACAAGTGAATCCATACCATTTTATCACTCATAAAAGAAAAGACAACTCATTCAGTTGTCTTTTTGTGTTCTATTCAGCTTTCAGGTTATCTAAGAAAGGTGTGATCAGTTTTTCAAACTGTTTCCAGTAAATCGGTTTTTCATCAACACCGGCATACTCATATTCCTCATTGTCATTTACGATGACTGCCAGTGCCCATGCCTGATTACTCATGATTTCACGACCGTCATTGACAGGAATGTAAAAACGATCCCAGTCATTGACATATAATGCTTCAAACAATTTCTTCTTGAGATTCATCCATTCTTCAGCACTTAATACATCAGCATGTTTATTGATGCCTTTGCCGTTTGCTTCATAAACTTCATACAGGCAAACTTCTCCATCCTGCACAAAACGCAATCTTACAGATCCGCTGATAACATCACCATACTGGAAACGCAATCCTGTGACTGCCTCAATCATCGGTGTTCCGTCATCACTGTATGCGGTTCTGCCGAAATCGCTGTGACAGCTGTTGCATCTGTAGAAATCTTCAACTCTTGTGACATCCTTTTGTCCGCAATGTGGACATACTGGTAATTTCATATTATTTCCTCCAAGTAAACGCTTACACAAACATGATACTACAGAATAGCCGACTTTTAAAAGAAAAAGAAAGAAAACACTGCAAATTTGTTCTCTTTCTTCTTTCATTTCAGCTTTGACCGTAATCCATTCCGTTTATGATAATAATGACTGTCATAGCATCTCTGCTGATTCTTCTGACCTCTTTTTCTTCCCAGCTGTCAGATACTACACAGATTCTGAGAAGCTTGTCCCGGTAAACTTTTGTGACAATCGGAATGGACCCGAACCTTCTTTTGAATCTGCGGATCCTGAAATCATCCGGGTCTTCAAGCTCTTCGGCTTTGATCTCGTTCTCTCCCTGAAAGAATGTATCATTGAAGGATCTGGCAAATATCGCATTTGCCGATAAGAATGAAACAATGGAATCATATAGTGCTTTTTTCATCGTCAGCCTCCTGCACTATATTTATTCCTTGAAATCATTCGTTTTTTTCAAAATTTCTTAATACAATGTCACAAATATCTTTAATCTTTTGTTGGGAAAAATAGAGTTCTTCATACGGAATCCACTTGTTTTTAAAATCCTCCATCTTTTCCGGATTTCTGATCTGCAGCCTTTTCAGCTGAAGATACGGATCTATATCCATGAAGATTTTCAAATCATAGGCATCTCTTAATGCAGGATGCAGGCTGTAGCTGCCTTCCACAATTGTCACCGCATTCTGCATGACGTGAATTGCCTGTTCTGCAATCTGCATCGTATTGCAGTCAAACGGATGAAAATAGAAGTCTTCCCCTTTCTGCAGCGGAACCAGAACCTCTTCATAGAATCTTTCATGATCCACATTTTCTCCGGGTATGGCGTATCTTTCCTTTGTCCTTTGTTCAGGACGCAGAAAAAAATCATCCATATGGATCAGGTTTCCGCCTGTTTCCTTCTGCAGGAAAGCTCCCAGTGTGCTTTTGCCGGAGGCACACCTTCCGTCAATTGCGATTCTCTTGTGCTTTTTTACAATTTCTGCAAGTTCTTCAGGTTTCATAGCCATATTATATCAGACAAAAGATGAAAACAGGTCTTTTACGACCTGCTTTCTTTATTTTTAATAAGGGGATAGAATACACTGAATATATGCTAAGGGGGAACATTTATTCAGGGCAGACTTCCTATCTGCGCTATTATAGTACACATTGACTATCGGTCAAATATCGTACAATTATGTTAAATTATGTGATTTACCTTTCTTCACGGAAATACGAGATTCCTAATGATGCAGGATTCTGGTTTTCCCTCCTCTTTCTCTTGGAAACGATAATCAGAACAATAATTGTAACGATATACGGAATCATTCTGTAAAGATTCTGCATGTGGGTTACATTTGCGGCACCGAGCATTTTTGCCAGAGCTGCGGACAAAGAAGACGGGATATACAGATAAATCCAGTAACAGAAGCCGAACAGATATGCACCCCATATTGCATTTTTCGGTTTCCAGCTTGTAAAGATAACCAGAGCAACCGCCAGCCATCCCAATGCCTCCAGGCCTCCGCCTGCATCCCATGTTCCCTTGACATAGTCCATGACATAATACATTCCGCCAAGACCTTCTATCATCGCACCGATGCATGTTGTGACATATTTATATTTAGTGACATTGATACCTGCCGCATCAGCTGTAGCCGGATTTTCACCGACTGCACGAAGATTCAGACCGACTCTTGTCTTGTTCAAAACCCAGTGTGCAATGAGCGCAATGACGACTGCAAGGTATGCAAGAAAACCATAGGAGAACAGCAATGTGCTGATCGGTCCAAGAGCAGTCGACAGGAAAGGAATCTGTGCCCTGACTGCCGAAGAAGTTGTGCCTACGGAAATCTGGCCGACACCACCGGACAGTTTTACCAGGGAACCGCCGAAGAAATTGGCTACACCGCCACCGAAGATCGTCAGTGTCAATCCTGTAACATTCTGGTTGGCACGAAGCGTAACGGTTAAGAAGGAATAGATCAGTCCTCCCAGCAATGATGCGACAAGGGCACAAACAAGAGATATGAATGCGCCGACCCATGGTACAGGGGCAGGATTGCCGTTTTCATAAAAGAAAGCACCGGCAAGAGAAGCAATTGCGCCAAGATACATAATTCCCGGCACGCCGAGATTCAGGTTTCCGCTCTTTTCTGTCAGTATTTCACCGACAGAGCCGAACATGATAATGGTTCCGAATGTGATAGCCGCACAAATCCATGCGATAAAAGTCGTCAGTGTCATGCTGCCTCCTTTCCGTGTTTTCTGAATACCAGTTTATAATTAATAAAGAATTCACTTCCCAGGATAAAGAACAGAATAATACCTGTCAGAATGCTGGAAGCATGCTTATTGAAGTTAAAGTCTGATGCGATCTGGTTTGCACCTCTGGACATAAATGTCAGAAGAGCAGAAATCAGGGTCATCGCAAAAGGATTGAACTTTCCAAGCCATGCAACGATGATTGCTGTAAATCCTCTGCCGCCTGCTGTCAGGGAGGAAATCGTATGGCTGACAGAACTGACTTCCAGAAAACCTGCAAAACCGCATATGCCCGCAGAAATTGCCACTGTTCTGCGGATTACCTTTGCAACATTGATACCTGCGTATCTGGCAGTGTTTTCACTTTCACCGACTACCGCAATTTCATATCCCTGCTTCGACTGTTTCAGATAAAAATACATGCCTATGGTCAGCACAGCCACAATCAGTACCATCAGAAAGAACTGCTGTTTGAAAAGATAAGGCATCCATCCGCCCTTGGTCGAGCTGTTGATAACACCGACAGAGTGTGATTGTTTTTTATCCCAGATATCAACGAAGAATTCAACGAGCTGTAAAGCAACATAATTCATCATTAAGGTAAACAATGTTTCATTGGTATTGTATCTGGATTTGAAATAAGCAGGAATCAATCCCCAAATTGCACCGGCAAGAATGGATACGCCTGCCATAATCATCAGCAATATTCCGGAAGGCATGGAATTTCCGAACCGGATCATCAAAGCTGCAGATACAAGACCACCGATCAGAATCTGCCCTTCCGCACCGACATTCCAGAATCGCATTTTGAAAGACGGCGCAAGACCGAGGGAAATGCATAATAACAATGCCATATCTTTCAATGTCTGCCAGATTCTGCTCGAAGAACCCAAAGCACCGTTAAACATTGACCCGAATACCTTAAACGGATTCAGGTCCGTAATTCCCTGGATAAACAGTGCACATACCATCATGCCCAGTACGACAGCGACTATGCGGATCCCCCATGCCTCCCATGCAGGAACATCTTCGCGTTTGATAATATGAACCAGAGGTTCTTTTATACTGTCATGCGGTTTTTCAAACTGATTTTTTTTCATGCTTCCTCCTTTACAAGATTCGTCATGCGCAATCCGATTTCCTCTTTGGAGGCGGTGCGTGCATCCAGAACACCGTTAACATGTCCTGCACAGAGTACAAGAATACGATCGGATAATGCCATAAGAACATCCAGATCTTCTCCGACATAAATTACAGCAACACCTTTTTTCTTCTGTTCATTCAGAAGATTGTAAATCGTATAGGATTTATTGATATCCAGACCTCTGACGGCGTATGCAGTCATCAGAATTGCCGGCTCGGCAGCAATCTCTCTGCCGACAAGCACTTTCTGTACGTTTCCGCCGGAAAGCTTCCTGACTGGTGTATCAATACTTGGCGTAACAACATCAAGCTCACTTTTGATCTCATCAGCAAGCTTTGAAGATTCAGAACGGTTCAAAAACGGTGATCTGCCTTTGTCATAATCCTTCAGCATCATGTTTTCCGTCATGCCCATTGATCCGACAAGACCCATGCCCAGACGGTCCTCCGGAACAAAAGAAAGATGAACACCGTAATTACGGATCTCTCTTGGTGATACGCCTACAAGTTCTTTTGTATTTCCGTCTTTATCGTAATATTCAACAGATCCTCCGGATTCAATGTTCTGCAAACCGGCAATTGCTTCCAGAAGCTCTTTCTGTCCGCATCCCGATATTCCCGCAACACCGAGAATTTCACCACTGTATACATCGAACGAAACATCATCCAGAGCTTTAATCCTCTCCTGATTGACAACGGTCAGATGTTTTACTGACAAACGTTTCTGCGGATTGACAGGATCAGGTCTTTCAATATCCAGAGTAACCTTTTCACCGACCATTGCCTCTGTAAGAATCTGCTCATTTGCCACAGGTGTAGGAATCGTTGTAATATACTGTCCCTTTCTCAGTATCGTGACACGGTCACTCAGTTCAAGAACCTCATTGAGCTTATGCGTGATCAGAACGATAGCCTTTCCATCCTTGCGCATCTGACGCAGGATGTTAAAAAGCTTTTCCGTTTCCTGCGGTGTCAAAACCGCTGTCGGTTCATCCAAAATCAGAATATTTGCGCCACGATACAGTATTTTAACGATTTCAAGTGTCTGCTTCTGGGCAACACTCATCTCATATACCTTCATTTTCGGGTCAATATCAAAACCGTAGCGGTCACAGATTTCTTTTACTTTCTGATTAACCTCATCGATATTGTAAGTCCTCTTCTCACCTTTCATGCCAAGGATGATGTTCTCAGCTGCGGTAAAAACATCAATCAGTTTGAAATGCTGATGAATCATGCCGATTCCCAGTTCAAAAGCATCATGCGGACTGGTAATCGTGACCTCTTTTCCATTGACATACAAAAAACCCTCATCCGGATAATAAATTCCGGCAAGCATGTTCATCAAAGTTGTTTTCCCGGAGCCGTTTTCTCCGAGAATGGATAAAATTTCGCTGTAACGAATGTCCATGCTGACACGATCATTAGCTATGACCGAACCGAACCGTTTGGTAATGCCATCCATTCTAACCGCAATACTTTCGTTCATAATACCCCCTTTGCATATAAACCTCATGAAAATCCCGAAGGGACTTTCATCAAACCTCATGCAAAGACATAAGGGAAGCCGTAAACATACGGTTTCCCTCTTGTCCTATTTAAGATTTTTCAGATGTTCTTATTCAGCACCGGATTCTTCGATTCCGTCGATACGGAATGAGAAGTACGGAGCAGAACGGAAGCCGTTTTTAACATCAGACTCATAGAAGACACCGTCTTTGATCGGGAAGAGATTTGCTTCACCGTCAAATGTTGTATCAACACCGTCTGCATCTGTCAAAGCAGCGCCGCCTACTGTAAATGTTGAGCAATCAAATACATTCAGAGAACCATCTTTGATAGCAGCTTCAACTTCAGCAACCTTCTCAGCTGTACCTTCAGCACAGGAGTCACCGAGATCTGTAACGCATACTGCACCTGTGTCATATCCTTCAGACCAGTCTGTCATAATATCCATTGCCTGGCCATCGAGGAACTTCTGGAATGCATACTTATAGTAAACAGACCAGTCATTTGAAGCAGATGTCAGAGCAGCATCTTTAGCAACTGCAAGCATGGAAACATTGTAACCTACAGAGTAAACTGTCTTTCCGCCTTCAAGAGCAGCCTGAATTGCGCTAGGTGCGCCTGTTGTATCAGCATGCTGGGAAATGATTACACAACCCTTGGAAATCAGAGAATTTGCTGTTTCGGATTCCTTTGTCTGATCAGCCCAGCTGTTTGTGTATTCAACGATCATGTGAACATTCGGAACGATGGACTTAACACCGAGATAGAATGCAGAATAACCGGAAACGACTTCTGCATACGGGAATGCGCCGACATAACCGATCTTGATATCATCACCGACAAATGCATCCGGTAAAGCTTCCTTGGTAACTGTGCCGTTATCAACAAGCTCTTTCAGCTTCATGCCTGCAACAACACCGGAAACATAACGTGACTGATATGTCTGGTTGAAAGCATTCTTGAAGTTAGCAAGACCGGAATCAGCTGCTGTATCGCCTGTCATGGAAATAAATGTAACATCCGGATATTCGCTTGCAGCTTCCTGCATGAAAGACTGATGTCCGTAGCTGTTTGAAATGACGAGTGTTGCACCGCTGTCAACAAGGTCTATTGCTGCATCTTTGCAGTCCTGTGTTTCACCGATGTTGTACTTCCAGATAATCTGATCATCAGCAATGCCTAAAGCCTTGGCTGCATTGGAAATACCTTCCATATGCGCTGCTGTATAGCCTTCATTCTCATCGCCTACAAGAATAACACCGATCTTTCCATCTACAGAAGCTGTTGCAGTTTCAGAAGACTCATTTGTTTCAGAACCTGCAGTGCTTGTAGCTGCAGAAGTGGAAGATCCGGAGCAGCCTGCCAGTCCAGCTGCAACCGCAAGAGATAGTACTGTGGTAAGAATTTTCTTCATTTTTGTCCTCCCTTTCCCACTGAATTTTATACAAAAAAACGGAATTCTATCCCTTGTATGAATAAAATCCCATTTTTTGTATCTGGTTAGTCATATTCCAATGCTCATGAAAAACTGCATCAGAATACAGATGCATTACAGGCAAGATCATACTATGAAGTCTGTTTTGTTTCATTTTAACCCCCTGTAATGCAAATGATTATATACTACAATTTCAACTTTACAAGCTTTTTTTCTTCGTTTTTTCTGAAACCGTGTCCCTTTTTTCATCTTAAATTTGTGAACATTTTCTTCGAGGTTCATTAAAGCGCTTCTAAATCAGGAAAAACAAGAAAGATTGGGTATGATGAACCTGATAGAGATTCTCCATCAAAAAAATCCTGCTTTTCAGCAGGATTTTCATTTCTTATGCTTCTGTTATTTCCTCGATCGGTTCAATGTCTGCCTCACCAACCGGCTGAACAGGTGTGGTTGTCAGTACATCTTCCGGAAGCTTTGTAGCTGTAGCTTCTTCCAGCTGATGCGCTTTTTCCTCACGTTCCTGTTTCAGTTTGGAAGCACGATCGATGATTCTTCTGGAAGTTTCACGATCGAAGTTTCTTCCTGTACCGGCAGGGATCAGCTTACCGATGATGACATTTTCCTTTAATCCTTCGAGTCTGTCGATCTTGCCCTTTACGGCTGCATCTGTCAGAACTCTTGTTGTTTCCTGGAAGGAAGCAGCAGACAGGAAGGAATCTGTTTCAACCGCAGATTTAGAGATACCGAGAAGAATCGGTCCGAATTTCGCAGGACGTTTTCCTTCATCGATTAATCCTTCATTGATTGCATTCATATTGGCAAGTGACAGTGTCTGACCTGCACTGAGTCCGGTATCATTACCTTCGATGATAATGACCTTCTTCAGCATCTGCTTGATCATAACTTCAAGGTGCTTGTCGGAAATATCAATTGACTGTGTGGAATAAACCTTCTTGACTTCTTTCAGAATGTATTCCTGAACGGCTCTGACACCGGCAACCTCAAGAAGTTCCTTCGGCGCAATCTGTCCTTCGGTGATTTTTTCACCGGCATGAACTTTTGTACCGACTTTCATCCACTGACGTACAACCTGTGTGAGGTCACACTTATGTTCAATGGATTCATTTTCATTGGAAACTGTCACGATCCAGCCTGTATGATTTTCAATTTCATGAATATCTGTAATTTCACCGTCAATCTTGGAGATAACCGCAACACCCTTTGGTGTACGAGCTTCAAACAACTCTTCTACACGAGGAAGACCCTGTGTAATATCACCACTCTGTGTCGCAACACCGCCTGTATGGAAGTTACGCATTGTCAGCTGGGTACCTGGTTCACCGATAGCCTGAGCTGCCATGATACCGACTGCTTCGCCTTCTTCTACGAGGTTGCCTGTAGCCATGTTTCTGCCATAGCACTTGCGGCAGATACCGTTTGTGCATTCACAAGTGAATACGTTACGGATATATGCATCTTTGACACCGGCATCGATACATGCTTTCGCAAGTTCGTCTGTGATATATGTATCAGGTTCGACAATTACCTCTCCTGTTTCCGGATTGGTAATTTCCTGTGCAGCATAACGACCGACAATTCTGTCATACAGCTTTTCGATCATGGAATTGTTTCTCTTATCGACGATATCGGATACAAAATATCCTTTATCCGTTCCGCAATCCTCTTCATTGATGATGACTTCCTGCGCAACATCAACAAGTCTTCTTGTCAGATATCCGGATTCAGCAGTCTTAAGAGCTGTATCTGTCAGACCTTTACGTACACCGTGAGTGGAAATAAAGAACTCGGATACGCTCATGCCTTCACGGAAGCAGGAATAGATCGGAACTTCGATAATAGATGGCTGATATTCTTTTCTTGATTTGGACTGTGTAGGTCTTGCCATCAGACCACGCATTCCGGCAAGCTGGGTGAAGTGGTTCTTGTTACCACGGGCACCGGATACAGCCATCATGTTGATCGGATTCATACGTGGTAAAGATGTCATCAGTGTATCACCGACTTCATTCTTGACCTTATCCCACAGAGAGGAGAACGCACGCTCCCATTCCTGTGCTGTCAGAAGACCTCTGTCACGCAATGCGTTGAGTTCATCTGCTTTCTTTCTTCCCTCACCGACGATAACATCCTTGTTCGGAGCAACACTGATGTCACTCAGGGCAACCGTCATACCGGCAACTGTTGAATAGAGATAACCCATATCTTTCAAGCTGTCGAGAATATCACTTGTTCCGTTGATGTTGTAACGATCAAATACCGCTGCAATCAGGTTTCCAAGGTCTTTCTTCTTGAACTCAGCTGTGACTTTACGACTCTGGATTTCTTTTCTGATATCTGTTCCGAAAGGAACAAAGTCACGATCCGGTGTTGCTTTTAATGTATCCTCATCAACCTCATTGAGGTATGGGAAATCATCCGGGAATACATTGTTGAAGATAATCTTGCCGACAGAAGTCAGTAAGTATTTTTCATTCTGCTCTTCAGTAAAGCAGGATTTATGCAGAGTGCTTGCCGGTAAAGCAATACGGTTATGCAGATGGACAACACCTGTCTGATAAGCCATCAGTACTTCATTCACACTCTTGAATACGTGGCCTTCATTGTCACCGTATCTTCTCCATCTCTGTGCTTCAATCGGTTCACCGAGAGCTTCCAGAGCATCTGCCTTATGATAGAACTCTTCAGCAGTCTCTTCCATATTCAGATAGAAGTTACCGAGAACAAGGTCCTGTCCAGGAGTAACGATCGGTTTACCGTCTTTAGGACCGAGAATGTTATTGGAACCGAGCATGAGAATTTCTGTCTCTGCTCTTGCCATTTCACCAAGCGGAAGATGGACAGCCATCTGGTCACCGTCGAAGTCTGCATTAAATGCAGGACAAACGAGCGGATGGACACGGATTGCACGGCCTTCAACAAGCTTCGGGAAGAATGCCTGGATACCTAATCTGTGCAATGTTGGAGCACGGTTGAGGAATACAGGGTGATCGGCAATAACACTTTCCACGACATCCCAAACACGGGAATCCTGTCTGGAAATCAGTTTCTCTGCAGTTTTCGGATTTGTGGCAATCTGACGATTTACCAGTTCGTTGATAACGAATGGTTTATAGAGCTGAATTGCCATTTCTTTAGGAAGACCGCATTGCCACATCTTCAGAGTCGGTCCGATTGCGATAACGGAACGGCCGGAGAAGTCAACACGTTTTCCTAACAGGTTCTGTCTGAAACGTCCCTGCTTACCTTTGAGGGAATGAGACAATGACTTTAATGCACGTCCGCCGGCACCGGTGATCGGTTTGGAACGACGACCGTTATCTATGAGTGCATCGACAGCTTCCTGCAGCATTCTCTTTTCATTCTGTACGATAATTGCAGGTGTACCCAGTTCCAGCAGCTTCTTCAAACGGTTGTTTCTGGTAATAACTCTGCGGTACAGATCATTCAGGTCGGATGTCGCAAAACGTCCGCCATCCAGTTGTAACATCGGTCTGAGATCCGGCGGAATAACCGGAAGAACAGTCATAACCATCCATTCAGGACGGTTTTCACTGTCTCTGAATGCATCGACTGTTTCCAGACGTTTGATCAGCTTCTTACGTTTGTCACCGGTAGCTTTGTCCAGTTCATCCGTAATTGCTTTATATTCTGCTTCAACATCTACCTGTTCAAGCAGGGTTTTGACTGCTTCCGCACCGGTCTGTGCCACAAAGCTTCCCGGTCCGTAGATTGCATTGTTTTCACGGTATTCCCTTTCGGAGAGAATCTGCTTGTATGCCAGCTTTGTATCACCCGGATCGGTAATAATCCAAGAAACGAAGTAGACAACCTCCTCCAGAGATTTCGGAGGAACGTTGAGCAGAAGGCTCATACGGGAAGGAATTCCACGTAAATACCAGATATGTGCAACAGGTGCAGCCAGTTCAATATGACCCATACGTTCACGACGAACGCTGGATTTGGTAATTTCAACTCCGCAACGATCACATACTACACCCTGATAACGGATTTTCTTGTACTTTCCGCAAGCACATTCCCAGTCTTTTGTAGGACCGAAGATGCGCTCGCAGAACAAACCGTCTCTTTCAGGCTTCTGTGAACGGTAGTTGATTGTCTCAGGCTTCTTGACTTCGCCATAAGACCATTGACGGATCTTATCGGGTGATGCCAAACCGACTTTAATCGCGGTAAAGTTATTAATATTCATCTCAGCATCCTCCTGTTTTATTCAAAATCCGAATCTCCATCGTCGAAACCGACAAAGGATGCTTCCGGAATTTCTTCCTCTAATTCATCATGAATGGACAGTTCATCCTGTTCTTCTGCATCATTCACAATGTTCTGACGGCTCATATCGAAGCTTGTTTCTTCTTTCAGCTCTTCCTGTTCCATCTGTTTCAGATCCATTTCATTGCCATCGTCATCCATCATGCGGACATCAACAGCGAGTGCCTGCAACTCATGAACAAGAACACGGAAGGATTCAGGAATACCCGGATCCGGCAGATCCTTGCCCTTGACAATAGCTTCATATGTCTTTGTACGTCCCATGATATCATCGGACTTAACAGTCAGAATCTCCTGCAATGTATGAGATGCACCATATGCTTCAAGAGCCCAGACTTCCATTTCTCCGAATCTCTGGCCACCGTTCTGTGCTTTACCGCCGAGCGGCTGCTGTGTAACGAGAGAGTAAGGTCCGGTTGCACGTGCATGAAGTTTATCGTCAACCATGTGAGCAAGTTTGATCATGTACATGACACCGACAGCGATTCTTTCATCGTAAGCTTCGCCTGTCATGCCATCATACAGTACGTACTTGCCATCCGGTGATGTTCCTGCTTCAGCCATGATATCTCTCAGGTCCTCATTGGATACACCGTCGAATACAGGTGTAGCGAATTTAACACCGAGCTTCTTGGCTGCCATGCCGAGATGTACTTCAAGCACCTGACCGATATTCATACGGGAAGGAACGCCAAACGGGTTCAGCATGATATCAATCGGTGTGCCGTCTGCCATATACGGGATATCCTCTACAGGATTGATACGGGAAATGACACCCTTGTTTCCATGACGGCCGGCCATCTTGTCGCCTTCGGAGATCTTTCTCTTCTGGACAACATAGACCTTAACGACTTCATTGACACCAGGTGCAAGTTCATGGTTGTCTTTACGCTTGAATACCCTGACACTGTGGACAATGCCGGCACCGCCATGCGGTACTTTCAGGGAATTGTCACGTACTTCTCTGGATTTTTCACCAAAGATTGCAAGCAGCAGTTTTTCTTCAGGAGAGATTTCACTCTGTCCCTTCGGAGTAACCTTACCTACAAGGATATCGCCTTCCTTCACTTCTGCACCGACCATGACAATGCCTCTGCCATCGAGGTTACGGCATGCACTTTCGGCTACGTTTGGAATATCTCTTGTGATTTCCTCAGGTCCGAGTTTTGTTTCACGGCATTCGATATCATATTCTTCAATATGCACGGAAGTATAGAAGTCTTCCGACTGCATTCTTTCGGACATGATGATCGCATCCTCGTAGTTGTAACCATGCCATGTCATGAATGCGATTGTTACATTCTGGCCAAGAGCCAGTTCGCCTGCTTCCATAGCCGGTCCGTCTGCAAGAATATCACCGCGCTCAATTCTCTCACCGTCCCAGACAATCGGTTTCTGGTTCAGGCATGTAGAAGCGTTGGATCTTCTGAACTTTGTCAATTCGTAAGTATGTTCTTTGCCGCTGTCTTCTGTGACAACGATCTTCTGTGCGTCAACATATGTGACAACACCCGGAGCTGTAGCAACACAAGCAGCACCGGAGTCATGTGCAATGACATGCTCCATGCCTGTGCCGACATACGGGCTGTGCGGATTGAGCAGCGGAACTGCCTGTCTCTGCATGTTTGCACCCATAAGCGCACGTGTACAGTCATCGTTTTCAAGGAAAGGTACGCAGGCTGTCGCTACAGAGACGATCTGACGCGGAGATACGTCGGCAAAGTCGATCATATCGCGTTCAGCCATGACGGTTTCACCGGCAATTCTTGCGACGATACGGTCACCGACAAGCTTGCCGTCCTTGATTTCGTTTGCCTGAGCAATGACATGGTCATTTTCCACATCCGCCGGCATATATACAACTTCATCTGTTACTACACCGTCAACAACACGACGATATGGTGTTTCAATAAAGCCATATTCGTTAATAATAGCAAATGATGAAAGTGCTGATATTAATCCTATATTTGGTCCTTCTGGTGATTCTATTGGGCAAAGTCTACCATAGTGTGTATAGTGAACATCTCTTACCTCGAAACCT
>JAFYCG010000379.1 GCA_017539825.1 Solobacterium sp.
ATGGACAAGGAGCTGGCTCAGGGCTATGTGCATGTCAAGACACCGGTTGTCGTTTCCACAAAGCTTTACAAGATCTCAGGGCACCTTGCTCATTACAAGGATGACATGTTCCCGATCATGGAAAGGGACGGAGATGAATACTGCCTGCGTCCGATGAACTGTCCGGAACACATGATCATGTATAAGAGCACATTGCATTCTTATCGTGATCTTCCGATCCGTATCGCCGAGATTGCCAATGACTTCCGTTTTGAAGCAGGTGGTGCTTTGACAGGTATTGAAAGGTCAAGAGCATTCACACAGAATGACTCCCACATCTTCTGCAGACCTGATCAGATCGCATCTGAAATCAAGAATGTCACAAAACTCATTCTCGATGTTTACAAGGATTTCGATTTCAAGGAATACTCTTTCAGATTGTCACTGCGTGATCCTGAAAACACAGAGAAATACTTCGGTAACGATGAACTCTGGGAAAAGAGTGAGGCACAGTTAAGAGAAGTGCTGAAGGAAATGGATGTTCCGTTCTATGAAGCAATCGGTGAAGCAGCTTTCTACGGACCGAAGATTGACGTTCAGGTTAAGACAGCTTTAGGTCATGATGTAGCCTTGTCTACAATCCAGCTTGACTATCAGCTTCCGGAAAGATTTGAACTGGAATATGTTTCCAATACCGGCGAAAAGGCAAGACCGGTTGTCATTCACCGTGCAATTTTAGGATCCTTGGATCGTTTCGTTGCCTTCCTGCTGGAAGAGACAAAAGGCAATCTGCCATTGTGGCTGGCTCCGAAACAGGCAGTTGTTATTCCGGTATCTCCGGAAGCACACAGTGAATACGGACAGAAGGTCGTTGATCTGCTTTGTGCAAAGGGCATCAGAGTTTCTCTTGATGCACGAAACGAAAAGCTCGGCTATCGTATCCGTGAAGCACAGACAGGCAAGATTCCTGTAGAGATCGTTGTCGGTGACGGTGAAATCCAGGAAGAAGCTGTAACAGTCAGACGCTATGGTAAAAAGGAAGCTGTGAAGTATTCCCTGTCTGATTTTGTGAATGTAATGCTGGAAGAGATTGCATCCAAGAAGATTACCCGATAAAATACATATATCAGGGAAGAGGGGAGATTCCCTCTTCCTTTTCTTAAAGGTGAGGTTTTATGAAAAAAGAAAAATCATGCGGAGCAGTCATTTTCAAAAAAGAAGATGATCAGTATTCCTTCTTAGTCATTCATCAGGTACAGGGGCATTACTGCTTCCCGAAAGGCCATGTGGAAAAAGATGAAACAGAATTAGAAACCGCAAGAAGAGAAATCAGAGAAGAGACAGGATATGAAGTCAGTTTCCTGGACGGTTTCCGCTACAGTCTGCAATATTCACCGAAGGAAGGTGTCATGAAAGATGTCATTTATTTCCTTGCAGAGGAAAACGGAGGGAATCCGCTTGTTCAGCAGGAAGAACTGCAGGGCATGAAATGGATGAAAGAAGAAGATGTTCTGGATCATATCACATATGAAAATGACAGGGATCTTTATCGTAAAGCATTGGCATTTTTAAAGGAGAAGGCATGATCAGGTTAATTCCCTATCGTCAGGGATTTCAATATGATGAATTCTTTAAAAATCATGAAAATGAGCTTCCGTCCAAATTTTTCCAGGAGGAAAGAGACAGCTATATCATCGAAGATCATCAGGATCCTGTCGGTATAGCAAGCCATTTCATGATTAAGTCAGTTGCCTATCTTTCAATCTGGATGGATCCGAACAAAAAACTGGCGGAAAAGAAAAAAGCTCTCGCAATTATCACAGAGAGAATTATCAAAAAGCATCATCCTTCCCGTATCATTGCAAGGGGGAATGTTCCTTACATGATTCCTGTCTTCGAGGCAAATTACTACTATGCCAAAGGTAAGGATTTTCAGAAGATTATTGAGAAGTGGCGTTATGACCTGGATGATTCCATCTTTGATGATGAAGGTTTTATCATCAACCAGGGAAGAATGGAGAAAATACCTTTCGGCTGGTTTAACACAAAAGATAAGGGATGTGGCTGGATTTCCGCATATAACCTCCTGAAGATTAACGGCATCGAAATTCCGATGCGTGAATGTGCAGAAGGTTTGCAGAGATGGGCACTGTTAGGAGAGGTTGCAGGCCAGGATATCACAACGGAATGGTTATGGCTGCGCAAGAAAGGACTGTCTGCGCAAATGAGTGTAATTCCTTCCAATACCCTGGCATTAAAGAGAATGAAAGAATCCGATTCAGGCATTCTTCTCTACCTGCACGGCAGAGGTGCACATTACGTTACCTATCGCAATCTTAATAACGGAACGTTCCAGTTCTATAATGCCGTATACGGCAAAAAGAATCATATCATGAAGGCGGAGGATTTCCTGAAGAAATACAGCCTGTTTCCGTTCTCTTCGGTTATTTATGTGAAGAAAAAGAAATAACGAATAAAAACTCTTTGTGTCATTTTGTTTTGACCCAAAGAGTTTTTTTTATTATGCGACTTCCTTCAGAACGGTTTTGTACCATACGGTTTCAGGTTCATGTGATGTTTCTTTATCAACGTAATCGAGTTCTGCGACTGCATCATATGTTTTGTGTGCGAAAATATCATAAATTCTGCCAATCTGTCCGTCTGCATCTTCATGAAGGTCTTCATAAAGCTTATATCCGGAACCGGATTCCTTTACGATTTTTTCATAAGGCGTAAAATCGAAATCCTTTATAAGATGCTTTTCGATAAAAGTGTGTCTGCCTTTGAGGTTGGCAAGAATCAGACAGTACAGGAAGTCCAGAGAAATCAGATAACCTGCCACGATAAAGGTGATGCCGTTTTTAAAGACCCATTTGTCTGCACCGAACCGCTGATTGTTGTGGCTGGTTCTGGCAAGGTCATCCACATATTTAAATCTGGTCTCTTCATCCTTGTCCGAAAGATCAATGCCTGCATTGGTGATTTCTGCAAAAGCCTTTTCCTTCAGCTCGATGAGAGCTGCTTTTCTGTTTTCATCCGCCTGGGCAAGCGCTTCATTGAATTCTTCATAGAGCGGATGATTGATTCTTCTGCCTGAATTGTCGGAGAATACCGGTTTGCCGCCGTTTCTGAAAATGAAGATGCGTGCCTGTAAAGGGTTGTAGTCCTTTACTTCCCATGCATTGCCTGTTTTGTAGAAGTGGTACTGTGTGTTGTTGATACCATAACTGAACCAGACATCGATTCCTTCAACAGGATACTTGATACAGCAATAATCCCTTTCAAGTTTCATTCCTTCTGTTTCTTCAGGAAAAATGTCTCGGATTTCCTTTTCGACCGGATTTATCTTTTTGTTATCTTGCGGACCGGGAGAATATTTGTCTTCAGATTGTAGATTGATGCTTTTCTTAAACTGGTCAAAGAAGTTCATAGGAATACCTCCATTATTATATTAGCACGCAAAGAGAAAAGAAGTGAAAAAATAAAGTTTATTCATTTGTGATTTGACGATACCGTGATAGAATGGTTGGGATGAAAAAGATGGTGTTGGTGATCTGTGTGTTTGTTTTGAGCTGCTTTGGCTGTATCACAATACATGCAGATGAGGAGATATATACAATTTACGATTATGAAACGGATGCGGCCGTATTGGATCCGTTCGATTCTTTTCATGGTGCATTTGAAGCATTTCAGGAACATAAAGAAGAATACGGCAACCTTGCAATTCTGCGTGATGACAGAGTTCTTGTTGTGGAAAACGGCATTGTAACATTCCATACGGATGATGCTTGTGAATACAGCATTTCCTATAAACAGGTTTCTGACGGAAAGACAGGTTATCTGAACGGATGTTACGGAATTGATGGTGCTTATGTCAGCACGGACGAGGATGGGAAAAGGGTAACCTTTCTTGTTTCCGGTGTAACAGGTGCTGCATCTTTGGAAGATGTTGATATTGTTCCGCTGGAAAAACTGGATGTGACAACGAGCCTGTATACGGTTGAACAGGGTAATCTGTATCATGAAATCAAGACCCAGATGCAGACGGATGCTTTTTCCTATATCATTCAGCTTGGTGAAAAACCGGAATTCATGGATGAAGGAACATATTACAGTTATGACGGTCATTATTTTTATCATTCCTTGAAAGATCTGACAGAAGATCTTGCCCATGAAACCCATGAATCCGCAATCAATGAAATGCCTTATTACAACTATTACCAGTTTTTGCCTCATCGTACATTGACAGCGTATAATGCTTCCGAAGTTGAGGCATATCTTGAAAATACGCTTGGTATTCGCGGGGCAATGGATTCCTACAACGATGCGGATGTCAACGGGGAAGATGATACGGTTACCCGTTCACAACTGTATGGCATGATGGATGCCTTCTGGCAATATCAGTATCAGTATGGCACAAATGCACTGATGATGCTGGCACAGAGTATTATGGAATCCTCCTATGGCCGGAATGTCAGAAGCTATATGGGAAACCATCTTTTTGCCAGTGCAGCTTATGATGAAGATATGCAGATGGAAGAGGACCGTTTTCTGACATTGAACGATTCTGTATATGCACATGCAAAATACATGATTTCCGGTACGTATTGCTCACCGCTTAAGGATGTGTATCACGGCAGTTTTTTCGGTAACCGGTCAGGCGGCATGAATGTATCCTGCAGTGATGATCCGTACTGGGGTGAAAAATGTGCACAATATTATGCACAGCTGGATACTGCTTTGGGCAGGAAAGATTTCAATCATCATCAGCTGGCTGTCAAAAACAACACAATGCAGTGTGCGGTTTATCGCAATCCCAACAAAAATGAAGGTGCTCTGTATTATACACCGGCAGAAAAGGATTACACGGTAGTCGTGCTGGATGACAGTGATGAAGACTACTACATGATTCAGAGTGATTCTACGCTGATGGAAGATCTGACGGATATCAGTTATTATTATGATTTTGAAGAAGATATCGGGTATGTCCGTAAGGACGAATTTGATCTTGTCAATGACGGACAAATGCAAATGGATTCTTTCAAAGAGGTTTCTTTTGCCCTGGATGAAGATGTTATCACATACAAGCTTCCGGAAAATCAGGAAGAAGTATGCATCGTTCCTGAAAAACAGGGGTATCTCTTCGATCGGTGGAATCAGAAGGAAGACGGGTATTATGAAGCTGAGATGAAAGAAGTGGATTCCGTCAGCATCACTTCCTATCCTTTACGTGAATATGAAAGAAATGACCGTATTTCCTTAAAAAGAGGGAAAGTGCGTGTTGTAATGAAAGACGGTACAGAGCTGGAGGATTCGCTGACAACTTCCATGATCAGCAATTTCAATATGTCAAAAGACGGTGATCAGCAGGTTAATGTGAATTATTTCGGAAATGAGACATCCTATGACATTTCCATCTCTGCTGAACAGAATGCCTATCGCAATGACAAGAAAACACAGATTGAAGAGATGATTGAAACCTATAAGGACAAAGGTGTTCTTACCGGGGATGAGAGATCTTCCATTCTGTTGTTCAAACAGGAAATTGATGCAACTTTCCTGCCGTATCTCACACAGAATCAGCTGCGACAGTTTGACAGGATTGTCCATAAAGCGATCGGTGATGGGATCGGATATACAGTCAGCGAAAATGACAGATATTTCGGTATATCCGGTTTATCGCTTTCCATGCCTTTAGGCAATTCCCTGGATAAGAATGTGTACCATCGTGATTTTTATTCAGCATCTGTTCTGGATAATCCTGAGGACAAGGATCTGCAGAAAATTATTGAAGGGCAGAATTACATCTATGATTCTTCCTTCACTATTACATTGACAAAGAACGGTGAAACAGTACTTCCGTCCAATCCTCTTGTTTGCAGCATTGCCAAACCGGCAGATACAGAAGAGAATGTCATATTCCGTCTGTTCCATCTGGATGTGGATGGGGATGTTGAGATGTGCTACACAAGACAATCGGAAAACAGGATCAGTTTTATGATTGAACAACCGGGAACATATGCTGTGGGATATCGAAGAACCAGTTCGGTGTATTATGCGGATGATCCTGTGGAAACCGTGACTTTTGAAACCAGTGATGAAGAGATTGAAGATCCTTTGACATGGTATGGATATGTGGCACTCGGATCCACCGGACTGATCCTGTTGGCATTGCTTATACGGCGGCTTCTTGTACAAAGAAAGATCCGCAGGAAAAACAAGGAAAGACAGCTGGAAGTGGACAGGATGATGGAAGAAACAAGAATGATCGACATCCGTTGGGAAGAGACAATGGCAATGCGTATCATCAGGGAAGAGGAACAGGATGATCAACAAGACAGTGAATATTGATGAAATTCAATACGAGACAAAAGATCCCGGAAATCTTTTGGAGAGTATCGAAAAAAGAGGCATAGCTATTCCCGTTCAGGTGAATGTCACTGACAGCGGGTATCAATGTGTCGACGGAAACAGAAGGTTATCCGCATGTGCCATTCTGAAAGATAAAAATGAAAAGTTTAACAGAATTCCCGTCATGATCTTAAATGATTATTCCAAAGCGGGAAGTGCATTCTGGGGAAACACCCAGAACAAACATTGAGGTGAAATATGGAAAGATTACAGAAAGCAATCGCAAAAGCAGGAATAGCTTCAAGAAGAAAAGCAGAGGAACTGATCAAGCAGGGCAGAGTCAGCGTAAACGGAGCTGTGATAACGGAAATGGGTTTTCAGGTGGCACCGGATGACAGGATTGAAGTAGATGGAAAAAAATTGCAGAATGAAGAGAAAGTCTATTATCTTTTGAATAAGCCGGCAAGAGTCATCAGTGCCGTGACAGATGACAGAGAAAGAAAGACTGTCATGAGCTGTATGGAAGGCGTAGAGGAGAGGGTTTTTCCCGTAGGCAGACTGGATTATGACACAACCGGACTGCTATTAATGACAAATGACGGGGAATTTGCCAATCTGATGATGCATCCCAAATACCAGATTCCCAAGACATATGCGGTACATGTGGAAGGGTATCTCACAGATTCCATGGCAAAGATGTTATCGAGGGGAATCTATATCGATGACAAGAAAACATTGCCTGCAGATGTTCTGATCATCAACCGCTCCAAAAACAAGAATTATTCAGACATTGAAATTACGATCTATGAAGGAAGAAACAGGGAAGTCCGAAAAATGATGGAATACTTCCATCTGGAAGTGAAAAGACTTGCCCGTATCCGCTATGGGTATCTCGAACTCGGCAAACTGAAACAGGGAGAATACAGAAAGCTCAGAATGTATGAAGTGAAAAAAATGATAACCCTTGCGAAAATGGGTTATCATTCCAATCCCAATGACTGAATTGTATCCGGTTCGGGATCAATGTAAATTGTACGGTAAGAACCTAACTGTACCATGCCCGGTTTTGCACCGGGTATTTTTTTCAGATTTTTTACCTGACACCAGATGACAGGCACACTGGAAGACTGCCTTCCGGCGGAATAGTATGCAGCGATCATTGCACTCATGCGAATGACATCTTCAGACGGATGATCATCATGGATCACCAGATGAGCACCATGATAATCCTTTGCATGCATCCAGATTTCATTCTTTTTGGCTTTATGCCAGGTCAGTGTTTCATTCTGCAGATTGTTTTTTCCGAAGGAAATGTATGTCCCCATATATTCAATCGTTGTGATATGCGGTTCTTCCGCTTTTTTCTTTTTGTTCTTCTTCCGGTTGTTCTTTTTTTCCTTGAGATAGCCATAGCGGATCAGCTCTTCACGGATTTCTGTTGCCGTCTGAAAATCTGCCTGATTGAGCTGCTGCAGAATGCCTTCAAAATAGGATAATTCCTCTTTGCATATCTGAATCTGTTCCTGTAGATGCACCTGTCCCTTTTTCAGTTTGTTGTAGCGGGTATAGGCTTTGTTGGCATTGCCCCTGCCGTCAAGTTTTGGATCCAGGGGAACCCGGATCTTTTCTTCCGTTTCATAATCCTCAAGATAGATTTCCGTTGTACCTTTGGTATCCTGAATCTGATAGGTATATAACAGGTCGCCATACTTGCGGTATTTGTCGCAATCCAAAGCTGTTTCATACTCTTCTTCCAGACGCGGCAGCTTGGTTTTCTGGTGCTTGATCTGCCTGTTGACAAACTGGAAGATATCACCGCTGATCTGTTTGATGCGTTCTTTTTCTTCTTTCTGATGATACAGGATGTCAAAACCGTCAAATAAAGGATAGGAGCGGTATGGACCAAGCATCGTCAGAGGGATGCAATGAAACTGTTCTTGCTGCTCTATGGAAATGTACAGGTTTTTGGAATCCCTGATTTCCTGCATGATGCTTTGAAAGCTCTGTCCGTTAGACATGCGGTATTCAATTTCCTTGGAGAGCTGCGGAGAAAAACCGAGAAACTGTTTTGTCAGGGGTATTTCCATGTCAATGGCAAAGGTTTCAAAAGGATTCTTTTTCTCCTGAGGAGGAGTTTTGGTAAACATTGCTCCGGGAAAAATTGTTCTCTTGCTGTTTTCAAAAGGAGGAATTCTCTTTAAGGCATCTATGATCTTTCCCTCCGCATTCACAAGAACGATATTGGCATATTTTCCCATGAGTTCCACATACAATGTCAGATACTCAAGATCCCCGATATCGTTATGTCTGCGGATCTTCATATAACACCATCTGTCAAGACCGGCTTGTGTGATCTCTTCGATGATGCTGCCTTCCAGATATTTTCGTAAGACCATGACAAAATTGCCCGGTTCCATCGGGGTAGGGTAGGAACGCTTTGTCAGAAGGAAGCGGTTATAGACGGAATGGCAGGAAATCAGCAGCTGTTTTTTTCCGCCTGCACCATGTACCTGGAAAAGAACTTCCGTATTGGAAATCTCATAAATTTTCTGTATGCGTAAAGGAAGAACAGCCTGTACTTCCGGAACCATCTTGGATAAAAGGATGCCGTCAATTGCCATAATCTTTTCACCTCGGCATTTATTATACATCATTGACTTCAATCATGAAATTGTCTAATATTTTGTTAACAAAGGGGGGTAGTATGGCAAAAGGTTTATTAATTGTCATCAGCGGACCTTCAGGCGTAGGAAAAGGGACCGTTATCAAGAATTTTATAGATGATCCTGAACTGAAACTTGCTTTCTCTGTTTCGATGACCACAAGAGAAAAAAGAGCCGGTGAAGAAGAAGGCGTAAACTACTATTATGTTTCCAAAGAGGAATTTCTAAAGGCAAAGGAAAACGGAGAACTGCTGGAATCCGCAGAGTTTGTAGGGAATTATTACGGCACGCCTGTTAAGGAAGTGGAAAGAATCCGCAACGAAGGAAAGAACGTTCTTCTGGAAATCGAAGTTCAGGGATGCAGACAGGTAAGGGAAAAGGTTCCGGATGCAATCCCGATTTTCATCATACCGCCAAGCATGGAAGAACTGGAAAAGAGAATCCGCGGCAGAAATAC
>JAFYCG010000037.1 GCA_017539825.1 Solobacterium sp.
GAAGAACTGAAATGGAGAGGCCTGGTAAAAGACTGCACAGATTATGAAGCTTTATGTGAAAAGCTCAAGACACCGACGGTTATCTACTGTGGTTTTGACCCGACTGCCGATTCCCTGCATGTAGGTCACATGCAGCAGATTATCCTGCTGAAAAGATATCAGCTTGCAGGACATACACCGATTGCACTTTGCGGCGGTTTTACAGGCATGATCGGTGATCCTCGTCCTACAACAGAAAGAAAGCTTTTAACCCATGAGGAAGTTTTACACAATGCAGAATGCATCAAGAACCAGCTGGCAAAGTTCCTTTCTTTTGAGGGGGATAATTCCGCTATCATGGAAAACAACAACAACTGGCTCGGTCAGATGAATCTGCTGGATTTCCTGCGTGATTACGGCAAACTTTTCAATGTGGCATATATGCTGCAGAAAGATACAATCAAGAAGAGACTGGAATCCGGCATTTCCTACACAGAATTCAGCTACACGATTCTTCAGTCAATTGACTGGCTGTTCTTATACCGCAAGCATCATTGTGAAATTCAGATCGGCGGATCTGATCAGTGGGGTAACCTGACAAGCGGAATGGAACTGATCCGCAAGGTGGAAGGCGAAGATGTCAAGGTATTCGGCATCACATCACCGTTAATCACAAGGAGTGACGGTTCCAAGTTCGGCAAATCCGAAGGAAAGAATATCTGGCTTGATCCAAAGCGTACGAATTCCTATGAATTCTACCAGTTCTGGCTGAATACACCGGATGCAGACGTGATTGACTACCTGAAGAGACTCAGCCTCAGAACACCGGAAGAGATTATGGAACTTGAAAAATCCCTGCAGGAAGCACCTGAAAAGCGTGAAGCACAGAAAGCACTGGCAGCTGAGCTGACAGAGGAAGTCCATGGCAAGGAAGGCCTGGAAAAGGCATTGCGTATTACCGAAACACTGTTCAAAGGATCTATTATGGATCTGCCAGTTGAAGAAATCAAAGAAGGTCTGCAGGATGCGAAAAAATGCAATGTTACCGATGGAATTCTCCTGATTGATGCATTGGTTGAAGCAGGTGTATGCAAATCCAAGCGTGAAGCAAGACAGCTTCTGACTCAGGGGTCCGTACAGGTGAATGGTGAAAAACAGACATCTCTGGATTATCAGCTTTTCCGTAAAGATGCGTTAAATGAAGAGTTTACGATTTTGAAAAAGGGAAAAAAGAACTATTTCGTCATCACTTTCTAAAGAATGTATAAAAGCGCAATCTGCGCTTTTGTTTTTCATGATATAATCTTTGCGAGGTAATGATATGCGAAAAATGATTTTTGCGTTATCCCTGGCAGTTATGATCAGCGGATGCGCATTGCAGAATAAAAATGAAGATGCCAAAGCGGTTGTATATGAAACCTACTATAAAACCGTTGAGGAGACAACTTCATTTATTGAAACAAGCGATTATTATGATATCAGTACAGAGATGGTCTCCATGGATGACGGTACTTACCGTTATTATATTATTATTGATAATCCGCAAATTGCCATGTATGACATTGTCGCTCTGGCAGTTGAGGATGGCATATCCTACAATGCAAATGACAGAATGATGCCGTCCATCGGTATTTATGATTCTGTAAACTCCATGATCCCGGGACAGGTTAACAGGGAAGCCGGTTTTGTCAAAGGCCTGATCATCAGTGGTGAAACAGATCAGGAATCCATCACAATGAAAATGATTGTTGAATGGAAAGACCGAAACCGTGATAAATCCTATCGTGAATTTGTCAGGCTGCAGATCCCTCAGCAGGAGCAGGAAGAGCAGGTAACCGAGGAAGTCAGTGAATCTGAAGAAACGGAAGAAGAGGAACAGGGGAGCGATGAAGAATGAGCAATGAAAAGGGAAAAGTAAAAAGTTCATTTATTGCTGGTTCTCTGGCAAGTTCCGCCGGTGTCTTTGTTTCCAAATTGATCGGATTGTTTTATGTTATACCGTTCCGGCAGATAGTAGGCCAGCAGAATCTGGATTATTATTCTGCCGCATATACATATTACAATGTCATGCTGCAGATCTGTTCGGCAGGACTTCCGTTTGCTATTGCGGCGATTATTGCCAAATACGTCAATAAGAATGACTATAGGACAGTCCTTCTGGTAAGAAGGATTTCGACCGCTATATTGATGGTTTCCGGTTTTGTTATGGCAGTGATTTTCCTGTTGATTTCCGGACCGTTGGCAGCAATGCGACTGGGTGAAAAAGCCACACCGGAAGCGATAGCCGCTATGCAGAATACCTTTGTCATTCTGGCATTAGCGCTTTTCTTCGTGCCGATTCTCTACAGTTACAGAGGGTACTATCAGGGTATGAAAGAACTGAATGTATATGCCGGTTCCCAGGTCATTGAACAGTTTGCACGTGTGGCAGCTTTGCTTGGAGGAGGATGGTTTGTTGTATATGTTTTACATATGACTCCGATTTTCGGTATATATGCATCAGTAGCTGCAACATCTATCGGCTGTCTTGTTGCCATCGTGTATTTTGCGCAATATGACAAGAAGAAATACAAGGCTGTTGTAAAAGCTGCACGAATGCAGAAAACACCGGCAGCAGACCGTTCCATGATCATCAAAGAACTGATTGCATTCGGACTTCCGTATGTTCTGGTTGCCATTTTGGGAAATTCACAGACACTGATTAATGCACAGTTCTTTGTCAGGCTGAATACTTCCCTGGGCATGGATTTGCGAACAGCACAGATATTGAACAGTATTATTGAGACAAACTGTGACAAGCTGACCTCGATTCCTCAGGTTCTTTCCATCGGCTTTTCTGCAGGGATTGTGCCATATATGACCATTGCTTTGGAAAACAGAGACCGAAAAGGCTTAAACAGGAATATTGAAGACTGTCTGGATACCGTTTTATATATTGCACTACCCATCTGTTTCTGTATGGCTGTGCTGGCAGAGCCGATTTACTATATTATGTATGGGGGAGAGGAACTGGCATACGGTGCCAACTGTTTGAAATGGGCAAGCCTGCTTGGATTGGCTACAACACTTACGCCGATCTGTAATTCCATGATGCTGACATTGCGTTTCCGCAAAGAGAGCATTGTTTATCTTGGTGTGGGATTTCTGGTGAAATGCATTACTTTCTATCCTCTGATCCGTTATACGGGATATACAGGTTCAATTACATCCAGTGTTTTGTGTTCCGCTACGATTATCTATTTAAGTCTGACAAAGATCAAAAATAAATACGATGTAAAATACGGAAAAATCTTTCTGCGTGCATTCAGGATGGTCCTTGCATGTTTGTGCATGAACGGGGTATTTGCTATCTACCGCTATTTCGGCTTTACTGCTGTTTTACCTTCCAGACTGCTTTCGCTGGTGGAACTTGGTGTCATAGGCTTATCCGGTGTTGCGGTATACCTTTTTGTCACAAATATGATGCACCTGCCGCAGGCGGTATTCCATATGGATCTGAAATCCATTGCCGGACGTTTATTGCACAGAGGATAATATGAGAATTGATAAATATCTTGCCGATCAGGGCATGGGAACAAGAAACGAAATCAAAAAGGCCCTCAAAGAGGGACTGGTGCGTGTAAACGGTGAGATTATCACCAAAGCCGGAACGCATGTATCAGAGGATGATACAGTTATGTGGGACGGCATGGAAATCAGCTATCAGAAATATGTATATTTCATGCTGAACAAGCCGGCAGGTTATATCAGTGCGACTTCCGGAACCGTTCCGATTGTCATGGATCTGATCACAGAACCGTATAAAGACATGTTTCCCTGCGGAAGACTGGACAAGGATACGGAAGGGCTTCTGCTGATTACCAATGACGGACCGCTTGCACATGATCTTCTTTCTCCCAAAAAACATGTGGAAAAGGAATACTATGTTGAGACGGAAAAAAGTATCAGACAGGAAGATCTGGATCTTTTTGCAAAGGGAATCATGATTGATAACAATGAAACCTGTAAACCTGCAAAAGGGACTCTGATCAATGAAACATCCTGTTATCTTGTGATAACCGAAGGCAAGTTCCATGAGATCAAAAGAATGTTTGAAGCAACCGGCAACAAAGTGACGTATCTGAAACGTCTCAGAATGAAAAACCTCATCCTTGATGAGGCTTTGGATTTGGGTGAGTACAGACCTCTTACAGAGGAAGAGATCCTGGATCTTAAAGGACAGGCCGGTTGATTGTCTGTGGCAAATCCCAGATGCCGTTTTCTGCATATGTCTTTAGGAAAGAAATGACCTGGGCAGTTAATTCATTCGGTGTTGAAGAACCGCTGGTAACAGCGATTCTTTTTTTGTCTTTGACAGCTGATTCAGTCAGTTCATTGACATTTTCAATCAGGATGCAGTCTTTTATACCGACTCTTTTGCCGGTTTCTGCCAGCTGGCGGGAATTATTGCTGCGGGGATCTCCTACGACAATTAACAGATCGGTGTCTTTCAGTTTCATAACGGCTTCCTGACGGATTCTTGTCGCATTGCAGATTTCCTGCATGACTTTTGCATCAGGATATTTTTCCAGGCATGCCGATAAAAGATCCTGTGTATCCAGAAGGCTGAGAGTGGTCTGTGTGGTAATCAGAACATTTTCGTAATCAGGGAGTTCCTGCAGATCTTCCTTGTTGGAGATGAGATGAATCCTTTCAGACAATCCTGTTGTGCCTTCTGCCTCAGGATGATTTTTTTTGCCGATATAGAGTACATGTCCGATGGCGGAATGTTCTTTGACAAGATCATGTGTTTTGATGACATCCGGACAGGTGGCATCGACCACAATCAGATTTTTATCCTCCGCTTTTTTTCTGACAGCGTCACTGACACCGTGGGCTGTAAAAATGACGACTCCTTCATCAATTTCATCCAGCAGTTCAAGTCTGGTTTTGCCGGGGTCTTCTATAAACCGGATTCCGATCTGTTTACATGCTTCCACAACATATGCATTATGGACAATCATGCCAAGCATATAGATCTTCTGATCAGGATATTCCTTTGCGGTAGAAGCGGCAATACGGATTGCCCGAACCACTCCCTGACAATATCCGCGTGGAATTACACTTACGATTTCCATTTTTGCTTCCTTTCTGGTAAAATCTTTCCGTATAATTAATTATAGGTGATATTTATGAAAAAGTTTGAAGATTTTAATATGAAAAAAGAAACGATGGATTTTATCCATTTGAACCATTTCAAGGAACCGACACCGATTCAGGAAGAAGTCGTTCCTTCAGCACTCCGCGGAAAAGACATTATCGGTTTATCTGCTACCGGTTCAGGTAAAACACATGCATATCTGATTCCGATTCTGGAGAAGATCGATGTTGAAAAACCACAGGTGCAGGCAGTAATCACTGCGCCGACAAGAGAACTTGCCTGGCAGATTTTTGAAATGGCCAAGGTCATGGAGGAAGTCAAACCGGGTCTGGATGTCAGGGTGTTTGTCGGTGGAAAAGACCGTAACAAGGATATTGAACAGTTGGAAAAGAGCCAGCCGCATATTGCGATCGGTACACCGGGAAGAATCAAGGATCTGTTTTTGAATGCTTCAGCATTGCGTATTGACAAAGCGGATATTCTTGTCGTGGATGAAGCGGATATGACACTGGAATACGGATTTATTGATGAAATTGATGCTTTTGCGGGCAGAATGGATGAAGACCTGCAGATGATGAGTTTTTCTGCAACAATGCCGGAACAGCTGAAACCTTTTATCCGCAAATACATGCATCATCCGATTACAATTCAGATCGGAGAGAAAGTCAGGTTCAACCCGGATATCCGACATGTCCTTGTGCCATGTTATCATCATGGATATGCAAAAACCATTTTGTCGATCATGCCGGGCTTTCAGCCATACGTTTGCCTGATCTTTGCCAATACAAGAGAAATGGCATCCAAAATTGCGGAGGACTTGCGAAACAACGGTGTTTCTGTCAGTGAGATTCATGGAGATCTGACAAGCAGAAAGAGAAAACAGGCAATGAAGTCCATTTCCAATGCTGAACATACCTATGTAGTGGCAACCGATCTTGCCGCAAGAGGAATTGATATCGGTGAAGTGACACATGTTATTTCATGCGGATTCCCGGATGATCTGGAATATTATGTACATCGTGCAGGACGTACCGGAAGAGCCGGAAGCACAGGCACATGTTATGCGCTTTATGAAGAATCAGATGATCAGGCGATTCGTTCCTTAATGAAGAGGGGAATCCATTTCGACCATCAGAGATATCATAATAATGACTGGCAGGATCTGAGACCTTACGGACAAAAATTCCAGAAACAGGATGATGAGCTGAAAAAGGAAATCTCCCGCCTGATGACCAAAAAGAACGCAAAGGTGAAACCGGGATACAAAAAGAAGAGAAATGAAGAAATTCAGAAGATTCATCGCCGTAAGAGACAGGAACTGATTCGTTCCAAAATCCGTGAAGAGAAGAAAGCCATGTATCGCGAAAGAGCGAAAATGGATAAGGAAAACGGATTATGATACTTGGCTGTCATGTACAGATGAAGGCACCTCTCTATGTAGAAGGAAGTGTCAAAGAGGCTTTGGAATACGGCGCAAATGCATTAATGCTATATACGGGTGCACCGCAGAATACCAGACGAAAAGAGATATCGGAAATGCATGTCGAACAAGCCCGTGATCTGATGAAAGAAAACGGTATTCCCATGGAACATATGATTGTTCATGCACCATATATCATCAATCCTGCCAACAGCGTAAAACCGGAAGTTGCCGAACTGGCTGTTGAATTTCTTGAAAAAGAGATCGAAAGAACACATGAGATCGGTGCAAGATATCTTGTGCTGCATCCCGGTTCTTTTACAACGACAGATCTGGAAACAGGCATATCAACTATCATCAGCCAGCTCAATAAAGTCAGCTATCGTTATGATGATGTGATCATCTGTCTGGAAACCATGGCGGGCAAGGGGAGTGAAGTAGGGTTTCGTTTTGAACACCTTGCTGAAATTCTGGAGAAACTGAATCATACGGAACAGTATGGCGTGTGCTTTGATACATGTCATACAAATGATGCCGGATATGATCTGTGTGCATTTGATGATGTTCTGGATGAATTTGACAGGATTATCGGATTGAAAAAGCTGCATGTCGTCCATCTGAACGATTCTAAAAACAGCAGGGGAGCAAGAAAAGACAGACACGAGAATATCGGACTGGGAACCTTGGGATTTGATTTACTGCATCAGATTGCCTGCTGTCCAAGGCTGTCAAATATACCGAAAATTCTGGAAACACCGTATATCAATAAAAAACCACCGTACAAATATGAAATTGAAATGTTGAGAAAAGGTGTATTTGAAAAAGAAATATTGCTAAATATGTAAAAAAAATGACCGTCAGGTCATTTTCTTTCGGCAATCATTTTTTCGATTTCCTGAATCAGGGTCTGCTTGATTTCATTCTGCGGAACAGTGCGGATGATCTCTCCTTTTTTAAACAGGATTCCTGCATCCTTTGCACCGGCAATACCGATATCGGCTCTTCCTGCTTCCTGTACACCGTTTACAGGACATCCCATAATGGCAACAGTAATATCCTCATTTAACGTAGCAAGATAATCTTCCATTTCCCTGACAAGAGGAAGCATGTCATACTGAATTCTTCCGCAAGTCGGGCAGGCAATCAGATCCGGTACATTCTGAATCAGGTCAAAACACTTCAATAACTGTTTTCCGATGATTAATTCGTCTTTCGGCGGTCCGGAAACAGATACACGGATCGTATCTCCGATTCCTTCATGGAGAAGAGTTCCCAAAGCTGCCGATGATTTAACAGCACTTCCTGTAAAACCGCCTGCTTCTGTTACTCCCAGATGAAGCGGATAGGGGAATGTTTCTGCAGCAAGCTCATATGCGGCTATGGTCAAAGCAACATTGCTCGACTTGAAGGAAAGACAGATGTCATAAAACCCTAGATCTTCAAGGATTTCAACATGTCTTTTCGCACTGTCTACCATTGCTTCTGCACATGGTTTTCCGTATTTATCCAGAAACTGTTTTTCCAAAGAACCGCTGTTGATTCCGATGC
>JAFYCG010000038.1 GCA_017539825.1 Solobacterium sp.
AGTATATCAGCTTCCTCCAAAAAGAAAAAGGAGCTCAGCTCCTTTTTACTCATGCCTTAATGCTTCAATCGGATCAAGATTAGCTGCCTTATAGGATGGCAATATACCGAAGATGATTCCGATCAACATTGAGAACACAACCGCAAATACTGCAGCTTCGATTGATATCGCTACCGGTGTTCCGTTTAGCCGTGATATCAGCTCCGCCAGGATAATACCAGAGATCACACCCAGAATACCTCCTGTTGATGTTAATACAACCGCTTCGGTAAGAAACTGTCCGAGAATTGCCCTTTTCGGAGCACCGATGGCCTTTTTCAAACCGATCTCGCTTGTTCTTTCAGTAACACTGACAAGCATGATGTTCATGACACCTATGCCTCCGACAAGCAAGGAAATACCTGCAATCCAGATTAACATGGTGTTTGTGGATTGTGAGAGCTGCTGGATTTCCTTAGCCTGTTCAAGAAGATCCTGTGCTTTGTATTGGAAATCAGAAGAAGAGATCTTATTGTTGAGCAGACTTGCCGCATCTCTGCCAATCTGTGTCATGGCTGTTGTATTGCCGGCACGAAGAACAACATTCTGTGGTTCATCATACTGATAGACGATCGGCCATGATGCATCCGGTATATAAATCTTTCCGGAAGCATCCTGACGGTACATGTAATAATCCTCAATACTGTTAATAGCCGGCTCAAAGCTGTCTTTTTCCGTGACGATGCCGATTACCGTAAATGGTTCCTGTCTGATTTCAACGGTTTTTCCTATCGGATCCGTTCCCGGAAACAGGCTTTCAGATGAAACAGTGTCAAGAATGCATACCTTGCGATAGCGTTCCCTGTCATTGGCAGAAAAACCTCTGCCACGCATAATCTGTAATCCTACAGTTGGAAAATAATCAGCGTCTATACCGTAAATATACCCGCCGTTAATCGAATCATTGACATGAAACACACCTTCATATTCCTGCCTGCGGTGGAACAAGGAAACACCTTCCACATGGTCAATAGCTAGCAGGCTGTCCTTGTCAACAGAAGTCAATACAGGGATACCGGAAGGGATACCCTGTGAATAGTCATATTCCCAGTCTCCCTGCACCATCTGTACAATGACATTGTTTTCACCTGAACCGATCAGATTCTTCTGAATCTGCTCGTTTGTGCCTTTGATTGTCGAAACAATCGCAATAATGGCAGCAATACCGATAATAATACCGAGCATTGTCAGAAATGAACGCATTTTATGAGAAAGAATACCTCTGAATGATAATCTGATATTTTCTATCATCAGTAGTACACCCCCATTTCATCCTGTTTTGTTTTTGCACCTTCTTTAGCACCGTCACCATACGGGAATGCAAGATAGTCCTCAAGCGTAACTCCCTCCAGAATCTCAACCATGGTTCCCCAGTATGTCTTGCCGGTTTTCACATATTGTTTTGCCAGTTTCCCGTTTACATCCTTCATGACATACTTCTTGCCTTTTTCATCACGAACGTATGCATTGGAAATGATGATCTGATTCCCTGCACCGGGTGTATCTCCGAAATTCAATTGTAAATAATTGCCGCTACGTAAACTGCCTGCTTCTTCAATATATGCCCTGAAGGAATAGTAGGAAACATTCGGATTCCCTCCGCCCCAGTACATATTGTTTGTGGATGGCCAGTCATCGATGGAAACTACTTCTCCTTCATAGTTACTTCCATCTTCCCATGACATCGCATAAACTGCCTGTCCCGGTTTGACTTTATCAAGAAGCAATTCGGAGATGCTTCCTTCGATATAGATGCCGTTACCGCTGACAACTTCCAGGAAAGGTGTTCCGTCATTCGGTATATCATCCGGTGTATGAACTGTTTTGACAACACCATTGCGTTTTGCACGGACAATGCCGTCAGATAACTGCTCTTCCAGTTCCTTGA
>JAFYCG010000039.1 GCA_017539825.1 Solobacterium sp.
CGGCAATCTCATTGCCGGTATACAGCTGATAATACCTTCCCTTCTTCTCAATGAGTTCATCATGATTTCCACGTTCAATAATTCGTCCCTGCTCTAAGACCATAATGCAGTCACTGTTTCTGACGGTGGAAAGCCTGTGTGCAATAACGAAGGTTGTTCTGCCTTTCATCAAGGCATCCATGCCTGCCTGTACAATCTTCTCTGTACGGGAGTCGATGGAAGAAGTTGCTTCATCGAGAATCATTGCCGGCGGATCTGCGACAGCACATCTGGCAATTGCCAACAGCTGTCTCTGTCCCTGGGAAAGGTTGCCGCCATCTCCCTTCAGCATGGTGTTATAACCTTCCGGCAATCTGCGGATAAAACTGTCTGCTCTTGCAAGAGCTGCTGCAGCCATACAGTCTTCATCGGTTGCATCCAGTCTGCCGTAACGGATATTCTCCATAACTGTTCCGGTAAACAGATGCGTATCCTGTAATACCATGCCCAATGATCTTCTGAGATCCGGTTTTTTGATCTTGTTGATATTGATGTCATCATAACGGATCTTTCCGTCAGCGATATCATAGAAACGGTTGATCAGGTTTGTAATTGTAGTTTTTCCTGCACCGGTTGATCCGACAAAGGCAATCTTCTGACCCGGTTCGGCATCAATATCGATATCATGGAGGATGGTTTTCTTGCCGTCATAGCTGAAGTCAACATCGTAGAAATTCAGTTTGCCTTTCAGCTTCTGATAAGTAACGGTTCCTTCTGCCTTATGCGGATGTCTCCATGCCCACATGCCGGTCTTTTCTTTTGTCTCGATCAGATTGCCTTCTGCATCTTCCTTGACATTGACAAGTTCAACATAACCTTCATCAAATTCGGACTCTTCGTCCATAACCGCAAAGACTCTTTCGGCACCGGCCATGGCACCTACGATAGATGCAAACTGTTGGGCAACCTGTGTTACCGGCATGGAGAAACTCTTATTTAATGACAAGAAAGATACGAGTGCGCCTAATGTTAAACCGAACATGCCGGACAATGCCATCATCGCACCGATTACAGCACATAAAACATAGGATATATTACCGAGATTCGCCATGATCGGCATCATGATATTGGCATATTTATTGGCATTTGCTGCACTTTCACGCAGATTGGCATTGAGTTGTTCAAAGCCTTCTATCGACTTCTTTTCATGGTTAAATACCTTGACAACCTTCTGACCGCTCAACATTTCCTCTATATATCCGTTGAGCGCACCGAGATCCTTTTGTTGCTGAATAAAGTAGTCTCTGGATTTACCGCCGAGGGTTCCGGATGTCTTCATCTGCACCATAACCATACATATTGAAAGGATGGTCAGAGGAATATTCATGATGATCATAGAAACAAAGGTTGTAACGATTGTTGCCGAGGAATTGATCAGCTGCGGTATGCTTTGTCCGATCAACTGTCTTAGAGTATCGATATCATTCGTATAAACCGACATGATATCACCATGTGCATGCGTATCAAAGTACTTGATCGGCAGAGATTCCATATGTGTAAATAATTCACATCTTAACCTCTCCATTGTTCCCTGTGATATTGTAACCATGACACGGTTATAGGTATAGGAAGTGACAATACCGATTGCCAGTACACTTGCCAGCTTCATTAATCTTGCAGCTAACGGAGCATAATCCGGAGCAGATGCCGAAAGCAAAGGTGTAATGTAGTCATCAATTAATGTTCTGGTAAACAATGTTGACTGGATGGTACATACAGCTGTAATCAAGATGCATGCAACCACAAGGAGAAAATGCCACTTGTAATATTTGAAGACATAACCGAAGACTCTTTTTAAAGCATCGAAATTCATCTTTCTTTTTTCGCCCATATAGGGATTTCTTCTCATTGACATATTCTTCCTCCTTTCTATTCCGGCTTATCAAAGTCGCCGCCGCCATTGACCTGTGTTTCATAAACCTGTTTATAGATTTCATTGGTTTCAAGCAATCTCTGCGGTGTATCAAATCCGGATATTGTACCACGATACATGACGATAATACGATCTGCATCTTCAATACTGGAGATTCTCTGTGAAATGATCAGCTTGGTTGTTCCCGGGATCTTTTCCCTGAACGCCTTACGTATCTTTGCGTCTGTAGCAGTATCCACGGCACTTGTGGAATCATCCAGTACAAGTACTTTCGGTTTTTTCATCAAGGCTCTTGCGATACACAATCGCTGTCTCTGACCGCCGGATACGTTTGTTCCGCCCTGTTCAATATGCGTATTATATTTATCCGGCATCTGTTCGATGAATTCATCTGCACAAGCCAGTTTGCATGCTTCTATGCATTCTTCATCTGTTGCGTTTTCATTGCCCCATCTGAGGTTATCCAGAATCGTTCCGCTGAAAAGGACATTTTTCTGTAAGACTACGGATACCTGGTCACGTAATGCTTCCATATCATAATCTCTGACATCAACACCGCCGACCTTGACAGAACCTTCTGATACATCATACAGTCGGCTGATCAAGGAAACAAAGGTGGATTTACCCGAACCGGTAGGACCGAGAATGCCGATTGTTTCACCGGAATGAATGTGTAAATCTATATCATTCAGAACATAATCCCCTGTTCCTGATTTATATGCAAAAGATACATGATCGAAATCGATGGAACCATCTTTGACTTCTTCAATCGGATTCTCCGGATTCTTTAAGTCCGGTTCTTCATTTAAGACTTCCGATACACGCTTCACTGCTGCAGAGGACATCGTAATCATGACAAATACCATTGACAGCATCATCAATGACATTAAGATGCTCATGACATAGGAGAACATGGATGTCAGGTTTCCGGTTGTGATGCTTCCGCTCACAACATGCTGTGCACCAAACCAGGACAATGCGATAATACATCCGTATACCACTAACATCATTGCGGGGTTATTCAAAGCAACAAGACTCTCTGCTTTGACAAACATTCCCTTTAAGTTACCTGCTGCTTTTGTGAACTTCTCATTTTCGTAATCTTCTCTGACAAATGCCTTAACAACACGGATTGCCGATACATTTTCCTGTACGCTCGCATTCAGATCATCATATTTGGAGAAGACCTGGCTGAATGCCTTCATCGCATTCATGGTAATAAAGGAAAGGAATACCGCCAGAATTCCTACCGCAACAAGGAAGATCGTAGACAGATCCGGACTGATGACGAAGCACATAAATACCGAAATAATCAGCATCAGAGGAGGTCTTACAGCGATACGGATAATCATCTGAAAAGCATTCTGCAAATTTGTGACATCCGTTGTCATACGTGTAACAAGACCGGCTGTAGAATACTTGTCAATGTTAGAGAAGGAATATGTCTGTATTTTCTTAAACATATCATCTCTGACATTCTTTGAAAATCCTGTAGCAGCCATAGCCGCATTCTTGCCTGCCTGCGTGCCGAAATACAGGCTCAGAAAAGCCATGATTACCATCAGTCCGCCATACAGGATGACTGCTTTCATGTTTCCGGCATTGATGCCTCTGTCAATAATCCATGCGGTAACATAAGGTATCAAAACTTCCATGACAACTTCAAGCGCTGTAAACAAAGGTGTCATCAGGGTTACTTTTTTGTATTCCCTGATTTCACCAAGTAATGTTTTTAACATGTTTTCCTCCCTTCAACATTTTCTATCATTCTACTCAGAAAATTGTGCAATACCTGTTGTTCACTCTCAGAAAAACCAGCCAGGAGAATGTCATCCGTTTCCGCTCTTTCCTTCTTCAGGATGTCACCCAGCAGAACTGCTTTTTCTGTTAAAGATACAATTTTGTTTCTTTTGTCTTTCTGATCAACAGTGCACTTCAAAAAATCCTTTTCCTCCAGCCGCCTGACAATTCCTACAACCGTCGGATGAGAAACCTGCAGATGTTCTTCGATGCTTTTTTGTGTGACATACCCGCCGTTTCTGCTGATAAAACCAAGCACTTTCACCTGTGCCAGTGTCAAATCATGTTTTTGAAAAATGTTGTCTGCTCTGCTTTTAAGTTTATCAGATATTTTTTTCAAATAAAATCCGATTTCTTGTTCTTTCATAAAAACCTTTCTGTAGCACGCTACATATATTTTAATGCGATATATGCATTCATGTCAACATATGCATGTATGACAAAAAATAACCCGGACCGGGTTATTCTGCTTCTTTCAGCAATTCACGATATGCAGAGAAAATCTCATGCATGTCATCCATTTTCTTCATGGAGGAGAGCTGGTTTTTGATCTTTGATGCATGCGGCATGCCCATCACAAACCAGGAAGCCAGTCCTCTCATCATCCGTATGCCGATGACTTCCCCTTCGTATGCACACAGATCCTTTGTATACGTCTCACAAAGCTGCAGTCTTTCTTCATAGGATGGACTGATGTAATCCTCGCCTTTCCATGCGGATACAAGCTCCTGCATGAAATAGGGTTTGCCAAGCAATCCTCTGCCGATCATCACACCGTCACAACCGGTTTCAGCAAACATCCTTTTTGCATCATCTACGGTTTTAATATCACCATTGCCGATCACGGGTATCGATACAGCTTCTTTCACCATGCGGATATACCGGTTGTCACTTTGACCTGCATACATCTGGCTGCGGGTTCTTCCGTGTATAGCAATAGCATCTGCACCGGCTTTCTCAGCCAGCTTTGCGATTTCCACACAATTGATGTGATCCTTGTCCCATCCGGCGCGCATTTTGACTGTCACAGGCTTGTTTGTATTGTCTTTAACCGCTTTGACAATATCATACGCATGATCTTCATCCAGCATCAGATAACTTCCCGAACGGGCTTTGATCACCTTGTTTACAGGACAGCCCATATTGATGTCGATGATATCACAAGCGGTATTTTCGGTTAAATACCGGGCAGCCTCTGCCATTGTATCGGTGTCACTTCCGAATAACTGCAGGGCAACAGGATGTTCATCAGGGTGTATCGCACACATATCAAATGTTCTCTGGTTTTTATAATGGAGTGCTTTATCACTGATCATCTCGCTCACTACAAGCCCGGCACCATAATCGTGGCAAAGCTTCCGGTAAACAGGATTGGAGATTCCCGCAAGGGGTGCAGCGATAAAAGGTGTTGCAATTTCAACATCACCGATGAAGAACGTCATGTTTCTGCTCCAGGATTTCTTCAAGATCAGCTGTTGCAAACTGATACTTTGTATTGCAGTACTGACATACGATTTCTGCACCTTTTCCATCTTCGATCATCTCATGAAGATCCTCTTCTGATAATGTCATCAGGGCATTATGAAATCTTTCTCTTGAACAGTCACAACGCCAGCGGATATCCCTGTGTTCGAGAATCTGCGCATCCGGAAAATACATATGAATAATCTCATCTACCGCATGTCCCTCATCAATCAATGTTGATACAGGTTTCATGGTTCCCGCCACTTTTTCACAGGCTGCAATTGTTTCTTCTGAAGCACCGGGCATCAATTGAAATATCAATCCACCGGCGGCTTTGGTAGTTCCATCCGGAGATACAAGTACACCGACACCGACCATCGAAGGGGTCTGTTCACTGATCGCATAATAATAGGTGAAATCATCACCGATCTCACCGGTTTGCAGATCGACTACACCTGTAAATGGCTCTTTCAGACCAAGATCCTTAATC
>JAFYCG010000040.1 GCA_017539825.1 Solobacterium sp.
AGGGCAACACCTTCATCTGCTACGATGCATACCGGATCATCTGTCAGTCTGGATGAAATGCGGACTTCCTTGACCTGGTTTCCAAGGGCTTCCTTCATCTTTTCCAGCATGTCCTTGTTTTCCTGTGTCTTTTCTTCCTTTTCCTTCTTTTCATCCTCATTGTCAAGATCGAGATCAGCCTTGTTGACGGACTGGAACTGCTTTTCCTTGTAGTTCTGCAGAATACCGGATACGAATTCATCTCTTTCATCGAGGAAGTAGAGTACCTCATATCCTTTTTCGTGGATCTTCTTCAGTACAGGAAGTTTCTCGATTTCATCAATGGATGTACCGCATGCATAATAGATTGCTTTCTGTTCTTCAGGCATGTGTTCTACATATTCATTCAATGTGACATATTTTCCTTCTTTGCTGGAACGGAAGAGGATCAGATCCTGTAATCTGTCTTTGTTCATGCCGTAATCCTTGTAAATTCCGTATTTCAGATTTAGACCGAAATTGTCAAAGAATTTCTCATAATCTTCTCTTTCATTTTTCAGCATGTCTTCCAGATAGGACTGAATCTTCTTTTTGATGGAATTGGCCAGCATCTTGACCTGGCGGTCCTGCTGCAGGATTTCACGGGAGATGTTCAGGTTGAGGTCGTCACTGTCAATCAAGCCCTGAACAAAGCGGAATTCATCCGGAATCAGATCTTTTGCTTTATCCAGAATGAATACACCCTTGGAATACAGCTGCAGGCCTGGTTCAAAGTCCTGATAATAGAAGTTGTACGGTGTCTTGGAAGGGATGAATAAGAGGGCAGTGTAGGAAAGGTTTCCCTCAACGGAATAATGAATCACTTTCTGCGGATCTTCCCAGTCATTAAATTTGGATTTGTAGAATTCATTGTATTCTTCTTCCGTGATAGAAGACTTGGACTTTTTCCAAAGAGGAATCATGGAGTTCAATGTTTCCATTTCCTTTGTGTCGATCGTCTTTTCTTCATCAGTCGGATCAGGGATGGACTTTGTCACTTCCATCTGAATCGGATATCTTACATAATCGGAATACTTTTTAACGAGATTACGAATTGTATATTCTTCCAGATAGCTGGAATATTTTTCATCTTCCGTGTCATCTTTCAGCTCCAGAGTGATACGTGTGCCAACTTCCGGTTTGTCAATTTCGGAAATGACGTATCCTTCTTCACCGCTGCTTGTCCAGCTGTAAGCCTTGTCGGAAAGAACGTTTCTGGATTCAACTACGATGCGTTTGGAAACCATGAATGCACTGTAGAAGCCGACACCGAACTGGCCGATAATATCAATGTTTTCTTCTGCTTTTTCCAGCTGTTTTCTGAATTCGGCAGAACCGCTTTTTGCAATAGTACCGAGATTGTATTCCAGATCTTCTTCTGTCATACCGATACCGGTATCTTCGATAATGAGCTGACGATGTTCCTTATCCTGTGTCAGTGTGATTTTCAGATCTTTTCTGTCAACCGTATGTTCTTTATCTGTCAAAGAGAGATAATGTCTTTTATCCAGTGCATCGGATGCATTGGAGATCAGTTCCCTGAGGAAGATTTCCTTGTTTGTATAGATGGAATTGATCATTAATTCAAGTAATCTTTTTGATTCTGCCTTAAACTGTTTTACTGGCATATATGTTTACCTCCTGTTTTAGCACTCTTTGTATCTGACTGCTAAATAATACTACCACTATCATACAAATAATGCAAATATTTTTATATGTTGCATTTTCTATAATGAATGTTTATCATTTTAAGGGTCAGGGCAAAAGAAAAACTATACACTTACACAATAACAGAAACATGTAAGACATTTCTCACGTACAGTGTTATTGTACTGGATTCATACATGATTCAGGTAAAGGTACAACCTGATTACAGAAAAAAGCTGTAAAAAAATATTTATCATGATTAAGGTATTGCAGGGGACTTGTAATGAACATTAAAGAGGACAGGATCATAAAGCGGCTGAAATACAGGATTTCATATTTCCGCATTGCATACAGAATGCATCAGACCGATGTGGCTGAGTACATGGATGTCAATAACAGAATGATATCCGCATATGAGAACGGTTTGAACGATCCGGATATTTATGAATTTGAGAAAATCTGCAAACTGTACGGCATACCTTACAGAATGACCGGCAAATATGGCCAGGATGCATATATAGCACAGAATCAGGCAGAACTTATGCTGCTGGAATTGTACAGGAAACAGCCTGTCAATATAAAAAATATGATATATAAATGTTTATGCGATTCTATTGAATAAACGTTTTATGATATGATATTGCCATGAAAGAAATCGATGTAAAAAGAATAGGGGATAAAACAGAGGAACTGTTTGGCAAGATTGCCTACCATTATCCCGCAGGAATTATGGATGCAATCCGTCAGGCACATCAGCAGGAGGATAACCCAAGAGGAAAGAATGTATTTGATATGCTGGAAGAAAATGCCCGGATTGCGATTGAAGAACATATTCCGATCTGTCAGGATACGGGCATGGCTGTCGTATGGCTTTCCATCGGGCAGGATGTTCATCTGACCGGAGGAGATGTCAATGAAGCGATTCATGAAGCGGTCGGCAGAAGTTATACAGCAAATGCCTTGCGTGCTTCCGTCGTGGATGATCCGCTGTTTGAAAGAAAAAATACAAAGAATAACACACCTGCACTAATCCATACAAGGATTGTTCCGGGAGAAGAAGTGACCATTGAAGTTATGGCGAAAGGATTCGGTTCCGAAAACAAATCACAGTTAAAAATGCTGACACCAGCAATGGGTGTGGAAGGGGTAAAAGAATTTGTCCTGGATACGGTAAAGAAAGCCGGTCCTGACGCCTGTCCGCCTTATGTGATCGGTATCGGTATCGGCGGTGACTTTGAATCCTGTGCAGAAATGTCCAAAGCGGCATTATTAAGAGAAACAGAGAATGCCGATACCCGTTACAGTCAATTGGAGAAAGAACTTTTGGAAAAGATCAATACACTGGATATAGGGCCGATGGGATATGGCGGCAAGGCTACTGCCCTCAAAGTCATGGTCGAATATGCCCCGACACATATAGCCGGATTACCGTGTGCTGTCAATATCTGCTGCCATGTGTGCAGACATGCAAAGGCGGTGATACAATGAAGAGACTGAATCTGCCGTTAACAGAAGAAGATCTTCGTGATCTTCATGCCGGGGATGCCGTATTGCTGAGCGGAGAGATTTATACCGCAAGAGATGCTGCTCATAAACGGATGCATGAATGCATTGAAAAGAACGAACCGCTTCCGTTTGATATTCAGAATGCATTGATCTATTATGTCGGACCTACGCCTGCTACACAAGGCAGGGCAATCGGATCTGCCGGGCCAACGACATCTTCACGCATGGATCCCTATGTAAGGGAATTATTGGAAAAGGGACTTGGCGGCATGATCGGCAAGGGCAGAAGAAGCCGGGATGTCAAAGATGCGGTGAAAGAACACAAAGCCATCTATTTTGTGGCTGTCGGAGGAGCAGGTGCATTATTGTCCAAAAGCATTGTCAAAAGAGAACCTGTTGCCTATGAGGATCTTCTGGCTGAAGCAATTACAAAACTGACGGCTAAAGATTTCCCGTGCTTTGTAGGGCTTGACATTTACGGGAATGATATCTATGATCATGGTGAATTATAGGGGGAAATATGGAAGTATTCATTGAACTATTACGTACAGGTCTTGTTTATGCCGTTGAGATTTCCAGCACACTGCTTGAATTATTCGGTGTAGCAATTCTTCTTTATACAGGTATAAAAGCCTTTCTGGGATGGCTTCGTAAAGACGAGGAATGCGGTCTGAGTCTGGCAGAATCCATTGCTATGGCACTCGAATTCCTGCTGGCTGCCGAAGTTATGCATACGGTTCTTGCTGATGAAGTGGCTGACCTGATCATCCTGGGTGCACTGGTTGTATTGCGTGCGATCATGACCGTTGAAATCCATTGGGAGATGAAGGAAGAAAAAAAGAACCATGAATAAAAGAAAGCAAGGAATCATTCCTTGTTTTTTTGATAGATTTGAATAACAAACTGGGCGGTGACATCCAGATGCTGAATCTGATCCAGTTTTTTCACATCATCTATACCGGTATGGAAGGCATACGGTGTCATCATGAAGAGATTTTTAAGGGTTTCCTGATCGGCATGGAACCTGTTTTCTATTTCAATTTGATCTGCGAAATGCAAAGGAACATCCTGTCTTTTGACGATATTCTGATACGCTTTGTCATAGAGAGCTTCCTTGAATTCCATCAGATGAAGAGGACCGGGAGAAACGTAGATGAAATATCCGTTATCCACTAATAAACGATCGATTTCCGAAGAAGCGGTAGGGGCAAAACACGTCAGTATGGTATCGGCACAATGATCGGTAAGGGGAACATTGAATATGGAAGAAACGATGTAGTTTGTGGAAGGATCGTGTTTTGCGGCATACTTCAATGCATCCTTGGATAAATCAAAACCGTATTTTTCTTCTGCAACAAGAGCAGATGTATAATAGCCGTTTCCGCATCCGAGATCTGCAATACAGGAAGAGCCATATTGCTTTGTCAAAGCAGACAGTTCCTCGCGCAGAAAAGCATATGCACCGGTATTCAGAAAGGATATTCTCGCTTTTGACATGTCGGTATTATCCCCATGATTCTTCTTCTGGGAAATCATAAGATTCAGATAACCGCTCCTGGCATAATCAAAATGATGATTATTTATGCAAAGTGCTTCTTTGTCTTTTGTTTGTAAAGGTTTCTTACAGATCGGACAGATTAATCGCATGACAGCATTATAACATATTCCTGCCATATTTCTATTGACTAGCGGTCAGTCGGGTAGTAATATAATCGCAGGAGGAAAGAAATGGTTGGCAATAAAGACAGCGAACAGAGAAGAAATGAATTTATGGAAGCTGCTGAAAAACTGTTTCGTGAAAACGGAATTGTTGATACAACCGTAAGCTCCATTGTCAATGAAATGAATGTTGCAAAAGGACTGTTCTATTACTACTTCAATTCAAAAGATGATTTGATTGAAGCAATCAGTGATAAATATGCCGAAAGATTCAGAACGATGATGGAAGGGTCTGCAAACCCGACAGACTACAGTGAGAAGCTGATGCAGTTTGTAGACAACAGTATCAATTCCTTCCAGAATCTTGTGACAAAACTGCATGCGGATGATAATGTGGATTTGTCGCAGATTGCAACACGTTCCATGGATGAAGCCAAAGCATCTGCTTCCAAAACATTGCAGGAACTTCTGGAAGAAGGAAACAAACTCGGTGAACTTCAGGTAAAACATGTAAAATACCTTTCCGATATTCTGATCAGCGGCATAGCTAATCTTGCCGAACAGGGTGAAGCTACCGCAGAAGAGATGAAGGAAATTATTATGAATCTGATCAACAAAGAAGGAGAAAAGTAAAGATGGATGAATTCAACAACAAGCTTAATGATTTAGCGGATAAGGCAGTCAGAAAATTGCAGGACAGTTCCAAAGCGGTCATGGGGATGCTGGATATTGAAAAGCAGAAAGCGGAAATCCGTTCGGAAATCGGACATGCTTCCAGAGACCTGAGCAAGGCTTATGAGAAACTCGGCAGAGACTACTATACATACAAAGTCACAGGAAGAATCATTGAGACAGAAAAAGACATGATGGATCTGATCCGTACAAAAGAAAAGATCATCGAGCTTCTCAATGAAAAACTCGACAATCTGGAGAAGGAGAATTAATTCTCCTTTTTTCTTTGCATATAGGAATAGATGCATCCGCAATAATCCTGGTGGTATAAGTCCAGCTCCCTTACAATTTCATCTCTTCTGACCTGTCCGCCTTTCTTTTTGAAATCCGAACAGAAATATCTGACAGAAGGGTATTTCTTCTGCAGATCCAGACCGATTTCATTGAGTTTCTGGCTGTCTTTCTGACGGGAGATGGTCATGACGGTTGTAAAATAGTCAAAGTGATTTTCCACAGCATACCTGTATGCTTCTTCCATTCTCTTGCGATAGCAGAAGAAACACCGTTCCCAGCCTTCGGGATCATCCTTCATCGGTTCCAGTTCCCTTGTATAGGAAACATTGTCGTAAGGGGTGACAATCAGCTGTATATCATCGTATCCTTTCAGGGCAAGAAGCTTTTTCAGTTCTTCAAGCCTTCTGGTATATTCTTTTTCCGGATAAATATTGGAGTTATTGAAGATAATCGTGATATCAAAGATGTCATGAAGAAATTCCAGAGGCCATCCGGCACAGGGACCGCAGCATGCATGTAAGAGTATTTTTGGCTTATGATCGAAATCCTTCCTGATTCTGTCAATCTCCTGCAGGGAAGAAAGATAATAGTTGGTTTTGTTTGAGGCCTTTCTGCTTTGCAGATAGGCGATATATGCTTCTTTATTCATTGAGAATCAGCATGCAATCCCCAAAGGAGAAGAAGCGGTAACGTTCCTCAACCGCATGGCGATATGCCGCAAACGTCAATTCCCTGCCTGCAAAAGAGGAGATCATCATAATCAATGTGGATTTAGGAAGGTGGAAATTGGTGAGGATGCAGTCTGCCGTATGCCATTCATAACCCGGATAAATAAACAGGGTTGTTTCACCGGAACATTCCTCAAATCTGCCGAAACGGTTATAAACAGATTCCAGGGTTCTTACGGAAGTTGTTCCGATGGCAATAATACGTCGGTTTTCTTCTTTTGCCTGATTGAGAATATCCGCAGTTTCTTTAGACATAAAATAAACTTCTTCATGCATGATATGGTCTTCGACATTTTCCGTATCCATCGGTCTGAAGGTGCCAAGACCTACATGCAATGTCACATCGCAGATAATTACACCTTTATCCTTAAGTTGTGCAAATACTTCATCTGTAAAGTGAAGACCTGCAGTAGGAGCTGCAGCGGAACCTCTGACCTTTGCATAAACGGTCTGGTAACGTTCCGGATCATCCAGCTTTTCCTTAATGTAAGGGGGAAGGGGTACATTTCCCAGTTCATCCAGAATTTCGTTGAAGATTCCTTCATACAGCATCTTCATCTTACGAATTCCTTTTTCCCCGAAACCGACACATTGCGCCTTTAATCTGCCATCGCCAAAGGAGATGACGGTATCCATCTTGATGACTTTGGCATTGCCTGCCAAACACTCCCAGACATCATCTTCCATCTGTCTTAACAGTAACAGTTCGACATGTGCACCGGTTTCTTCCTTGGTGCCGAAAAGACGTGCAGGGATGACCCTGGTATTGTTTCTGACCAGGACATCTCCTTCATGCAGATAATCAATAATATCGTAAAAATGCCTGTCTTCCCAGTTGTTTTTATCCTTGTGTACCACCAGCATTCTGCTTTCCTTGCGGTTGGCAAGAGGGGTCTGGGCAATCAGTTCCTTAGGCAGATCATAATCAAATTCCGTTGTTTTCATCAGAAACCTCTTTCATCAAATTTCATCGTAGAAAGCACTTCGTTCTTGAAATCAAGATAACGGTCTTCACGAATGGCAAGTCTTGCCTCTTCCATCAAGCGGATCAGGAAGCGGATATTATGCAGGGACATCAGTCTTGTGCCGAATCCTTCATCTGTTCTGAAAAGGTGATGGAGATATGCTTTTGTATAATTCCTGCAGCAGTAGCAGTC
>JAFYCG010000041.1 GCA_017539825.1 Solobacterium sp.
GGAGGGAAGCAACCGCTGCCGCAAACAAACCGCTGATCAGAAGCCTTCTCAGAAGATACCTTGGTTCCTTATCGGTCCTGTCTCTTTTGTAGACATACCTCAGCAGAATGACAGCCGGCAGAACTGCCGCTAAGAAGTATACGGCTGTATTTGTCAATGAAAATGAATAGTTATACATTTTTAGCAGGGATCCTTCCAAATATCGGTCTTATGGACAATCTCATACAGCTGGTTCTTGGCAATGCCATGGCGGTTGGAAATTTCTTTGACCGCTTCGCTTTTTGTCATGCCCATTTCTCTGCATTCGTTGAACAGGTTCATCAAAGCGGACATGTCGATTGCCTTTTCATAATCCTCATGGTTTCCGTCAATCACGACAACCATTTCACCTTTCAGGGTATCGGCAATCTCCAGTATCTCGCTGATCGTTCCGCGAATGAACTCTTCATGCATTTTTGTCATTTCCCTGGCTAGACAGCATCGTCTGTCTCCCAGAACATCCAGGCAGTTTTGCAGCATCTTGGCAATTCTGTGAGGTGCTTCATAGAAAACCAGAGTCATAGGATATGGTTTATACTCTCTCAGTTTTTTGACACAGTCATGTGAGGACGGCGGCAGAAAACCGGCAAAGATAAACGGCTGGACAACCAGGCCTGAGGAAACCAGGGCATTTAATACGGCTGAGCTTCCGCTTACCGGCACAACATTGTAACCTAATGCAGTTGCTTCATTGACAATCTTCTGTCCCGGATCACTGATCAAAGGATATCCTGCATCGGAAATCAATGCGATATTCTTGCCCTGGGAAAGGAGGTTGATAATGCCCTTGGAACTGGGATCTTCATTGAAGTTCTGATAGGAAATCAGACGCTTGGAAATATTAAAGTGCTTTAACAGCTGTCCGCTGTTTCTGGTATCTTCACACGCTATAACATCCACATTCTGAAGCACTTCAATGGCACGGGGCGTCATCTCAGAAAGGTTGCCGATCGGTGTGGCAACAAGATATAAAGTAGGCTTTTCATTCTGGAAAGACTGCTGACGGATCATGATGCATCCTCTTTCTTCTTCTTTCCGAAGGTGCGTACGGTGACATTCTTGACTTCAGGTTTCAGGGTATCAGGAGCTTTCTGACGGTTTTCGTTTTTCCTGGCTGTAAATTTTCTTGTGGTAACTTCCGGTTTTTTCCGGTTGTTATTGTCACGCTCTTTTTTCTGGCTGGGTTTCTTCTGTTCCGGTTCAGCCATGGAAGGAAGTTCCATGGAAACATGATGTGCCTTGCTTTCAGGGTGCAGGTTTTGTGTCGTCTTATAGATGACTTTCTTTTCCTCGGTTCCTTCCGGTTTCTTCGGCATGATAACACCTTTTCTCGGAATAGCCTTTTCTCTTAATTCTTCCATGGTAATGAAGAGGGTAGCTTCCCTGTTCTCCAGTTTGACTTCATTGTTCATGACATTCATTGCCGTAATACGATAGATCTCGTTTTCATATTCAACCTGAGATCCCATCTTCGGCAATCCATCCGTCAGTTCCTTGTAATCGTCATCTTCATATTTCAGGCAGCACATGAGTTTGCCGCACATACCGGAGAGTTTATCAATATTCAGAGCCAGCTGCTGGTTTTTCGCCATGTTGATGGAAATGACATCAAATCTGCTCTTGAATCTTCTGCAGCAGCATTCCATGCCGCACATACCGATTCCACCGACCATTTTTGCCTTGTCTCTTTCACCGATCTGTCGTAATTCAATACGGCAATGCAGACGTGCACCGAGTCTCTTTAATAATTCACGGAAGTCTACGCGCTGATCTGCCAGATAGATAAACAGAATTTTGGACCTGTCGAGTGTGTATTGTGCACTGAGAAGGTTCATATTCAGCTGCAGTTCGGCAACTTCACTGTTGCAGATGCGGAAGGCAAGTTTCTCCATTTCAATGTTGTTGGCATATTCATTGTGATCATGTTCTGATGCAATACGGATCACAGGTTTCTGGGGCATATGCAGACTGTATTTCTCAATCTCAAGGGCATCGGCTTCCACTTCGCCGAGTTCCAGTCCCTGGGCGGTCTCTACAACGACCCAGTCTCCTTTTTTGATTGTTGGATCTTCAGTTCCAAATGAATAGGGTTTTCCGGCATTGCGGAATCGTACGGCAACACTGTATGTATATATTTCATTTGCTGACTGGGAGATTTCCTGATCCTGTTTTTCAAAGATTGTTCCCATTCTCTAATTCCTCCAATTTATATATCGCTTGTGCAAGCACAAGGTTCAGATCGTTATAACGGTTGACCAGATCTTTTTGCGTATTGGCGATCATGATCAGCTTTGCATAGTATTCGTTCTTTTTATCTGCATGCATAACGGCATTATCATACCACGAAGGGCCTTTTGCGTCACGTTTTATCACATCATGGCCATACAGGCTTAAAAGATCAAAGAATGCCTGAAGAAGCACGATGTTATTACGTTTTGCCTTCTGGTTGTCCTTGTCTGATGAACGGTAGGAGATGTCGTAATCGATCAGAAGCTCATCCTTTAATCCGTCAATGTTCAGATACTGTTTCAGCATCATGACCGCATTCCGATAAGCATCTGTTTCATAAAGGGTTTTGATTTCATCGATGTTTCTGGCAATGTGGGAAAGGAAATAAGCATCCTCTTTTCCGATGCCTTCTTCTAAAGCAGCTTCATAATACGCCTTCTCCGACATCGGTGTAAAAGGCAGGATTGTACATCTGGAAAGAATGGTCGGCAGTATTCTGCCGGCATTATCCGTCATCAGAATCGCTGTAACACCGGCACCCGGTTCCTCGAGAAATTTGAGCATGCTGTTCTGGGCGGAAATACTTGCAGTTTCCGCATTTTCAATAATGTATACTCTTTCCCCGTTGCCTTTTTCTAGAGCGGTTTTGGAGAACTTCTCCTGGATGGCATCCACATCTGTTTTGGAGATTGCCTTTTCGTTTCCATCAAGGATAATCATATCCGCATACAAGCCTTCTTCCACTCTGCGGCAGTTGTTGCAAACACCGCATGCAAGACCATCCTGCTTTTCACAGAAGATGCTCTGTGCTAACAGAATTGCTGCTTCATGTTTCGGCGTTCCGTAAGGCCCGCTGAAAAGATAGGCATTGGATATCCTTTTACTGTTGCATGCATTTTCCAGAGCCTGATAAACAACAGGCTGCTGTTTTTTAAGCATTTCCCGCTTCATCGAGCAATCCTTTTACGATCTGATACGTCTGCTGTACCACTTCTTCCACTTCCCTAGAAGCATCTACGACAATCATGCGGTCTGCATATTTTTCGATGACCTTCTGATATCCTTCATGTACTCTTTCATGAAATTCGATGCTTTCCTGATCCAGCCTGTCAAGGTATGTTCTTCCTTTGGCAATTCTTTCTAGACCTGTTTCCGCATCAATATTCAGAAAGATGGTCTTATCCGGAAGGTGGTTTTCAATCGCAAAGAGATTGATCTCATACACTTCATCGATACCGATCTGACGACCGCATCCCTGATAGGCCAAGGAACTGTCGACAAAACGGTCGCTGATGATTGTGATGCCTTCCTCTAAAGCGGGAAGAACCTTGTCAACAAGGTGCTGTCTTCTGCTTGCGGCATAAAGAAGTGCTTCTGTTCTTGCATCCATATCCGTATTTTCCGGATCGAGGATGAGGTTGCGAATCAGTTCGGCAATTTTACTGCCGCCCGGTTCTCTTGTGTATCTGACTTTATACCCGTCTTTTTCCAGTTGTTTTGTTACGGCAGTGCTGACTGTTGTTTTTCCGCTGCCGTCGGGTCCTTCAAATGTAATAAATAATCCACGTTTCATAGTCGTTATTATAACACGACTCACACCGAATGAGGGTTTTCTTCTTCGTGACTTTTCCTATATAATGAGGTGAAGGAGGGAAAATGGATATTTTACAATACA
>JAFYCG010000042.1 GCA_017539825.1 Solobacterium sp.
TACAGATCGGTGATTCCTTGATATTCTGCATTAATTTCGTTTTGTCTTTGACATAGGAAGGCAGCTGATCCTTCGTGATGGATTGCTCATAGCTGTCATAAAACCTTTTTGCATAGGCAAGATCATCTGCAGTGTATACGGGAGCACCTGCTTCCTTGAAACAGGCATCCAGGACATCCTCCAGCGTAAAATTCACAACCGTGTTGGAAAGACCTTCATCAAAGACAACATCCATGGTCGTGCCTGTCATCAATGCGGCCCCTTTGGCAATATCAATTACCCTTTGATACAGCTTCTTGCATTTAGGATTTGTCGTGGAACGGATCAGATATTTGACTTCCGCTTCTGCCTGTACGACATTGGGAGAAAGTCCGCCGCTGTTTGTGATTGCGTAGTGAATTCTGTCTGTGGATTCCATATGTTCACGAAGATAGTTGACACCGATATCCATGAGTTCAACCGCATCTAAAGCACTTCTGCCCAGTTCCGGTGATCCTGCTGCATGGCTGGCAATGCCATGAAAACGGAAATAGCACTGGATACAGGATTGCGAGCTTCCTGTCGCAATGGCATGATAGTTTGACGGATGCCATGAAAAAGCAATATCCACATCATCAAAGATGCCGTCTCTTGCCATATATGCCTTTCCTGATCCTGCTTCTTCTGCAGGACAGCCGCAGACCATCACCGTTCCACATTCCTTATCTTTCAGATAATCCCTGACAAGAAGACCGGCACCGATCACACCTGTTCCTAACAGATGATGGCCGCATCCATGTCCCATTTCTTTTCCATCCGGTGCATATTCACTGACATCGGCTTTCTGACCCAAACCGTACAGAGCATCAAATTCTCCCAGCAGGGCAATCACAGGGTGTCCTTTGCCATAGGTGGCAATATATCCTGTTTTTGTACCGGCAACATTTTCCTGTACCTCAAACCCCTGCTCTTTTAAGAATGAAGTCTGTATCTTAGTACTTTCAAATTCACAAAAACCCGGTTCGGGATGATCCCAGACCTTGCAGGCTATATCCGCCAGCATACTCTCATAGTCTTTTCTCATTTTTTCTTTCCTTTCAAATAGATGTCAAACCATCTGATGATTTCCGTTAATCTTCTGACCCTGTGCTTAGGTTTTCCACTACGTGAAAGACCGTGATTCTCCCCTTCAAACAAAACCATTCTTGAAGGTACATGGAAGTATTTCATCGCCGTAAACATTTCCACGCCCTGATCGATCGGACAGTTATAATCCTGCAGGGAATGGATAAAGAGAATCGGTGTCTTTGCCTGATCGGCATATTTCAGCGGAGATGCTTCCCACATTTTCTCCATGCCGCTCCATGGCGTTGCCTTCATTTCGTTTGCGTCAAAAGTCATGCCGATTTCACTTGCACCGAAATCTGCAACCCAGTTGGAAATGGATCTTTGGGAACAGATCGCTTTGAAACGGTCGGTATGTCCCTCAATCCAGTTGCACATAAATCCACCATACGATCCGCCGCATGCTCCTAAATGATCTTTATCAATATACGGATATCTTTCTAAAACAATATCCGTGAAATACATCAGATCATCATAATCAACGGTTCCGTATTTACCGCGTATATCAGCAAATGCCTCGCCATAGCTTTCACTGCCTCGCGGATTGGTAAAAAAGACAAAATATCCTTGAGATGCAAGAGCCTGCATTTCATGGTAGTAAATATCGCCATAGGCAGCTCTTGGTCCGCCATGGATTTCCAGAATACCCGGATATTTCTTTGTTTCATCAAAATCAACCGGTCTGATCACCCAGCCATCCATTGCATCACCATTATGGTTGGTGTATTGGAAATACTCCGGAATGCCTGTGTATTTATCAAGAAGAAGCTCTTGATTCCAATCGGCAATGACTTCTTCCTCTTTACCCTGAAAGATGACTTCATTGACATGCGCTGTATCATTCAGAACATAGCTGAAATTTCTGCCGTCTGTATCAAAACCGCTAATTGATCCGCTGAAGGAAATCTTTTTCTGCAGTTTTCCTTTTATATCAATCTGATAGATTGCATTCCTGGATTTTTCCATCGCCATAAAGAAGAGCTTTTCATTTTTGACGATAAAGGATTTCCCGCCAAGAAAGAATGTGTCCGTCATCGGAGCATCACCGATCGCCAGTGTTTCATTTTCAAATATCTTTATTATGTTTTTACCGTCAGAATAGTAGATATCATCCAGTTCGTTGTTGCCCCATTTCTTCATATCCGTTGCACTGAAATAAAAGCCTTCTTTTGCCTGGGCAATCTGATGAATAGCAAGTTTTCCCTGCTTGATGATTGCGGTATTCTTTCCGGTTTCAAAATCATAGAGAAACAAGCCGTTATACATGGTAATCAGATCTTTATATCTTCTTGCGGTATAGAGAATTTTGCCATCCTGATATGTGACAGAGGCGACATTTGTGTATTTGTTTGTGAGCCTTGTTAATGAATCCGCATTTGCATCATATAAATACAATCCGTTGCGCTTTCCCGAAACAAATCCTCTTCCGTTTCCCCAGAAAGGAACCTCTTCAAGAATGTGGTAATCCTTTCCTTTTTTCCGTTGTTCAGGGGTTGTGTTGTTCCAGTCTGTCAGAATGCGGCAGATATATACGCCATCTCCTGCCGGAATGATCTGATTGACATTTGCGTTAACCGTAAAAGCCGGGATCGCCTCACCCCCGTCAACCGGAAGACGGTAATAGACAGTTTTTTCCTCAAACGGTTCCGCTTTGTCTTTCTTCTGCTTTTCCGCAGCAATTAACAGTGTCGTATTGTTTTCCCATATATGAAAAAAGTTCTTTCCGTCATGTGTCAGCCTTTTGTTTTCTTTCGTTTTGACATTGTAAACACAGATGTCATACAAATATACGTTTTCTTTAACATCAGGTGTTACAAGTGTATAGGCAATGTGTTTTCCGTCTTTGGAAAACTGTAAATTGCCGCAATAACGGATCTTCTGAATATCTTCAATTTCTGTTTTCTTCATTTCCTGTTTCCTCTTATGTAAAATCATAAAGGAAAATATATTTTAAAACAATCATACCTGAGAAATATATGAAAAAAGCAGTGAGCCTACGTGCCTTTATCAACGGTCGGAAACACTGGCTCACTGCGCTGTAATTATAAACTATTTTTTCGTTTCAATAAAGATATATGAACAATTATCTGAATCAGACGGGCTGAAGCGATAACCTTCATCAAAGGCTTTCAGCTCTTCGGGATTCTTTACCTGGTGGCTCGCCATCCAGTAAACCATTGCTCCTCTTGCCATTTTCGCTTTAGTTCCCTTCTGGATCAGCTTATCATTTTTTCTTTCCATGAAATAACAGGTGATCATCTGATCTGTTGTTTTCAGGTAAGGTTTAACCGCATCGCTGTATTCTTTTGAAGCAAGATTGATAAAAACAGAATCATTGCATGCTTCATAAATCCGCTCATTCCAGTAGCTATACAGGCTTCCTGTATGAGGAATTGACGATCCCATTTCTAAGCGATAGGAAACAATGCCGTCAAACGGTCTGACTATCCCGTAAAATGCACTCAGAATTCGCAGATGTTCCTGTACATAATCGAGTTCTTCATAGGTAAATGCACCCGGTGTCATATGTTGAAAAGCCAGGCCATGATAGGAAAATAATGCCGGACTGAGATTCTTTTTTAAGTCCATATTCTGGAGTTTCTGCTTGTTTTCAAGAAACAGCTTCTCACTGCACTTCCAGACCGATTTGAGTTCATCATCCGTTAAAGACAATAGTTTTTCCTTCAGATACTGTGCATCCTGAATAAATACAGGAAGATCCCTGTAAACAAAATCATCATTCGCCTCAACCATGTTTTTGGCAGGAGAAAGAAGAATGATCATCCGAGGTCCTCTAACATCTGTTGCGGATTATCAGCAGCTTTTACCTTGCCGTAAGCCTTGAGTATCACACCTTCTTCACTGATCAGATAGGTTGTTCTTTCCGTTCCCATGTATTTTCTGCCATACATGGATTTCTCTTTCCAGGCATCATACAGCTGTATGACTGTTGCATCTTCATCTGACAAAATGGTAAAAGGCAGTTGTTGTTTCTCTTCAAAATTTTTATGTGATTTTACAGAATCCTTGGAAACACCTAATACAACTGCTCCTTTTTCCCTGATTTGCGGATAACGGTCACGAAATCCGCATGCCTGCTTTGTGCATCCTGCCGTATTATCCTTGGGATAAAAATAAAGGATGACTTTTTTTCCGCGATAATCTGATAAGGAATGCGGTTTTCCATCCTGATCTGACAGGGTAAAATCAGGTGCTTTTGTTCCGATTTCTAACATAATATTCTCCTTCTCTGTTATATTTTAATATTTTCTTAGTTTCTTTTAAATAAAATAAAGGTATAATTTTGCCTATGGAAAGAAATCAGACAAAAAAAGAACTATTCTTAAAACTGATACCTGTTATCGCACTGATATGCATATGTTTTGTATTCAGAGATACATTTGCGGCAAATGAGGAACATGGAAATGTGATTCTTTACATGACTGCAGCATGTACAGTCATCAGTCTGCTTCTGTCTTTATTCAGGCTGAAGGAAAAGAAGTGGCTGAATCTTGTTTATAACCTGTTGGTCTTCCTGCTTGTTCCGCTTCTGATTGAAACAGCGGTTGAGGCACTCAATACAAACCTGTTATGGGAAATTGCGATCAAAGGCAACATCTTCATGAATTACGTGATTTATCTGATGATCTATGTGCTGTTGTATGCATGCTTTGGATCCTTGAAGATCTCTCTGCTGGCATCAAGTACTATATTTACCGCATTCGGTATTGCCAATATGTATGTCAAACTCTACAAAGGCAGTCCTTTGTTGCCATGGGATTTTGGCAGCATCAAAACAGCAGCCAATGTTGCCGGTACCTTCCAGTTCTCGATCAGCTGTGAGATTCTGTTCTCCCTTTCCGTTTTGCTGCTGGTGATATTGCTGACACTGAATATTCACCAGAAGAAAAAGGCAAAACGCAGACCGGTTTTACGTTTGGCATGCCTTGCCTTGTTTATCGGCATATCCGGGACATTTTACATGACCGATATCTTTGCCCGGGAATTTGGGGCTACACCTGACTTTTTCAACCAGACAAGAGGCTATGAACAAAAAGGTGCAGTTGCGGAATTTGTGGTCAATACAAAATACATGTCACTCAATGAACCTTCGTCTTATGATCCTTCCGTGCTGGAAGAAGAAGTCAGGAATTATACAGATCCGGATGCATCCATCCTCAAAGAAAAACCAAAAGATCTTCCGGAACAGCCCAATATCATCGTTATCATGAATGAAAGTTTTTCCGACCTTTCCGTCATTGGCGATTTTGAAACAAACATTCCGTATATGCCATACATAGACAGTATGAAGGATATGGAAAATGTGATCGAAGGCAATGCATATGTATCTACCATAGGTACAGGTACCAGCAATACGGAATATGAATTCCTGACGGGAAATCCCATGGCATTTCTGCCGATCGGTTCAAATGCCTACCAGCTTTATGTGGATCATACCCAGCCATCCCTTGTTTCTACAGTGCATTCCCAGGATTACAGCGCTATCACCTTTCATCCCTATTATCAGAGTTCGTGGAACCGTGTCAGTGTTTACGAAAACATGGGATTCGAAGATTTCATATCCATTGAAGATCTTTCTACACCTGTAAAACTGAGAAGATTTGTCAGTGATTCCTATGATTTTGGATATATCAAAAAACTCTATGCACAAAGAGATCCGGATCAGCCGTTCTTCCTGTTCAATATCACAATGCAAAATCATTCCTCCTATGAAAAGGAATATGCCAATTTCAGACAGGAGGTATGGCTGAAAGGCCTGGAAGGAACCTATCCCGAAACAAACCAGTATCTTTCGTTAATCAAGAGGACAGATGATGCCTTCAAGGTTCTGATTGAGTATTTCCAAGAAATACAGGAACCTACGATTATCCTGATGTTCGGCGATCATCAGCCCTTTATCGAAAACGGATTCTATTCTGAAGTCATGCAGGAAAAACTATCGGAGATGGATGATGAGAAAGCGCAGCTTCGCTATATCACACGTTTTATTCTCTGGGCTAATTACGATATACCGGAAGCATGGATTGATCAGATTTCCGTCAACTACCTTTCCGTATTATTGAGTGAAGCGGCCAATCTTAAACAGACGGATTATCAGAGATTCCTGGCAACACTCTACAATAAAGTCCCTGTCATCACAACAATGGGATGCATCGATCACGAGGGAAACTATTTCTTCCAGGATGAAGACAACAACAATGAAGAAGGATTGCGTATTTATCGCAATGCTGCCTACAATAATCTCAGAGAAGATGAAAAAAGAGTAAATTCCCTGTTCTATCTGCAGAACTGATTTACTCTTTTTTGTATATTGTGCTTCCAGCGGATGTATTCCTTGGCATCTTCTTCGGATAAAGGTTTATGCTGATTCAGGCAATCATATACCCTTCTGCATTTTTCCATATCAGGAGTATACAAATCTGATTCAATCACTGTATATTCCTTGCCCACTTCAATATCCAGATACAAGGCAGGAGGATTTCCATAGCCATCACGAATCATTTGTTCCTCTTCGGCAGGCATTCTTTCCTTGATGCGGATCGGCAGAAACGGAGGCAAAAGAATTTCCGCTTCCTCTTCTTTCAGATAGTTGTTTAAAAGCTTTCCGAAATCCGCACAAGGTGTTCCCTCTTGCAGATGAATCTGCAAGAGAACAAGATCCTTTTTATCCTGATAGGATTTCAGAAAACCGGCTTTCGAGGTTGAAATAAAGGAAGTCCACATCCCTTTTTGCATGAACAGCTTCATATCCACAAGACGCTCTACACGATACACCGTCTGTTCCTTCCCGGAAACCGATTTATGAAATACGGATAACAGGTTTTTATATACTTCCAGCAATCGCATATCATCCTCCAGAAAGGAAGGATTTAAAAATCTTCCTTCTTCACTTCTGGCCGTTTCCGTTTCAATACCGTCAAACAGTATTGCGTTCAATGTGACATACGCTTTAGGATCCGACCAGAACGGATCTGCACAAGTTTTCACATCCCCTTCGTAATAACAGATTGCCTCAATCTCTTCTTTTGTCAGAAACATAAATTCCTCCTTTTTTACAGATATTTGTTGATATAAGGACAAAATTACGCTTATCCTGAACAGATATTCGTCATTTTTGTATATAAAACAGTTCTTTTCCCGTTTTGCATGATTGTCTGTTTTCCTGTAAAACTATATCTGCAGGGAGGAAAGAAACATGTTAAGCAGCTGTGTCATCGTCGGTAAAATAGCAGAATACCCGGATATCCGACCGGGAAACGGGTATCGCCCGTTCATTGTTGTCGAGACAGATGCACCATTTCGAAATCCCGATGGAACAATCGGGAAGAATTTCTTTAAAGTATACCTCTGGCGCGGAATTGCGGAAGAGTGCAAAGAGATCTCACAACCGGGGATGTTTATTTGTGTTCGCGGACGGCTTCAGTCAGATCCTGTAGAGGATGAAAACGACCCGTATCATATTTCCATCATAGCCGAAAAGGTTGTTTTCCAGCCTAAATCAGAGGTCTGACTGCCATTCTTTAAAAATTGCCTGGACCTCTCTTCTAAACCGGCTGCTGAACAGATCCCGTCCGATTGAACCGTTCTTTGTTCCTTGCGGTACTGATGGTATAAACCGGTATATCATCAGTATAGTTTTTGTGAATATTGTATCCAAGTCTCACAGAAGCTGCCGTTTCTGTGACAGCACCTGTTTTACACAGGTTAAGCAAGAAGCAGCTCTTATTTCCCTTCAATCAATCCGGTATACATAGTTTCCCCTCTGTATAATCGGATATGGGCTGTATGAATTGAATATTTCATTGAAACTGTAGACCAAAAAGATAAAAGCCATCATTTCGGTGGCTTTTGTCTTTTCATTCTCATTCTTTCAACAGAGTTGAAAGGAATGACAGATTCAATCCGCCGGCAGCTTTTTCTGTTACCACATCAATCAGCTGTTTTTCCAGGGCA
>JAFYCG010000043.1 GCA_017539825.1 Solobacterium sp.
GGAATGCTGCTCCGGCGACCTGGCAGATCTGAAAGTAAAGAGCTGTGATGTTGAAGCATGGTCCCCAAGACAGAAGAAATACTTTGAAGTAGGCAGCTGTTCTAATCTTGGTGATGCACAGGCAAGAAGACTCGGAATCAGAATTCGTGGAAAAGATAAAAAGAATTATTTTGCCCATACATTGAATAATACAGTAGTCGCTCCGCCAAGAATGCTGATTGCATTCCTTGAAAACAATGTAAATGAGGATGGAACTGTCAATATTCCAGCTCCTTTACAGCCATATATGGGTGGTCAGACTAAAATTGTCCCTCCGGAAACAAGAAAGAAGTTCTAATTGTTTCACGTGAAACAAAAATAAAGGTTGAGAAAACTTTATATTCAGTTTATAATACAAAAGGCACAGCAATCATGTGTAGAACCTGGTCAGGACCGGAAGGTAGCAGCCATACAGACCTCTGTTTGCGTGTGCCATTTTTTTATCTATGAAAACACATGAAGATTTTATGAGAATTGCTTTAAAAGAAGCAGAAAAAGCTGCAAAGATAGATGAAGTACCGATTGGTTGTGTGATTGTTAAAGATGGAGAGGTAATTTCCAAAGCTCACAATATGAAAGAACACCAGCAGTTATCTACATCACATGCAGAAATACTCGCAATACAAAAAGCAAGCAGAAAATTAAATACCTGGAATTTAAAAGACTGTGATTTATATGTCACACTGGAACCATGTATGATGTGTACGGGATCAATTATTTTATCCAGAATACATGCCATATATTACGGTACAAATGATCCAAAAGGCGGTTGTGTCAATACTTTGATTGATATAAACCAGATCAAAAAGATAAATCATCATCCTAATATATATTCAGGCATATTAAAAGAGGAATGTTCTGAAATACTCAGTTCATTTTTCAGACAAAAGAGAATGCAAAAAAAGGACATAAAAAATACAACTATTTGAATAGCCAATCTGCTTTTTAGCAGGTTTTTTGTTATAATGGTTGGCATAGGAGAAATGGATGGCAAAAACAGCTTTATATCAGAAATACAGATCCTCAACTTTTGATGAAGTTGTCGGTCAGGAATACATTGTAAGATCCATTCAAAATGCAATCAGACAGGATAAAGTCGGTCATGCATATCTTTTTTGCGGTCCGAGAGGCACCGGAAAGACAACAATGGCAAGATTACTTGCAAAATCCGTCAATTGTGAGCATCCTGAAATAGCTCCATGTGGAAAATGTGAAAACTGTATAGCTGCTATGAATGGCACACATCCGGATATTATTGAAATTAATGCTGCAAATGAAACGCATGTCGAAGATATCAGGGATCTGATAGAAAGATCCAGACTTGCACCAATGCAGGGATTGCATAAAGTCTACATCATAGACGAGGTGCATCAGTTATCAAGTGCAGCTTCCAGTGCATTATTAAAAACACTGGAAGAACCTCCGGAGAATGTCATTTTTATTCTTGCCACAACTGATCCACAGAAATTATTACCTACAATTATTTCCAGATGTCAGAGATATGACTTTACAAAAGTCAGAAAAGACCAGATCAGAGACCATCTTTTAAGCATAGCTGAAAAAGAAAACATCAAAATGGATGCAAAAGCTGCAGAAATGATAGCAGTATTATCAGATGGCGGCATGAGAGATGCATTAAGTATTATGGACCAATGTGCATCTTATACAAATGATGATATATCTGAAGAAGCCATTGACCGTATTTACGGTTTAGCTACCACAGAAGAAAAAATATCCCTTATAAAAAACATGCTTGCATGTAATTTGGAAGAAATACTCACACAAACAAAATCCTATGAAGAAAAAGGTATCGATTTTCAAAGATTTACAGATGGATGTATAGATATATTAAAGGATATCGTTGTTTACCAAAAAACAGGTAAAGAACAGATTCTGAAAGTATTGACCAAGGAACAGGCATTGGATCTTGGTAATCTGGCCTCTTCTTCTGTATATATGTCAATTGCAGAACGGTTATTGGACACAAAAGATCGTTATCGTCTGTCTATTTCTGCTGCCAATTGTTTTGAGGTAATTATTTTATCTATCACAATTGATTTAGAAGAACCGAAAACAACACAGATTGTTCAACAGGTATCTGAACCTGTCAAACAAATCAAACAGGAGGAAAAACCTGTTGTTGAAGAACCTGTCATTGAAAAAAAGGAAAATAAAACATATTCAGTGAATGATATTGTCAGAATTCTTGTTTTATGTGATAAGGTTTCAAAATCACATGATGAAGAAGTATTCAGAAACCTGTCATCAATGATGGATCTTGAAAACAGAAAATATACTACCTTATTGAATGATACAAAGATCGCTGCAAGCGGTAAGGACTGCATTCTGTTGTTATGCAGGGCACAGGCTGTCGCAAATCGTATCAATGATCCTGAAATGAATAAAGAACTGTATTATTTTCTGAAAGAAAAATGCAATCTGGATAAAATGATCTTTGCAATTACAGAACAGGCATTTAAAGAAGCTTCTTCTGAATTCAGGGCATTATGGCAGGTAAATTCACTTCCGGATGGAATGAATATTGAAAAATATCAGACGGAAGAAGTAAAAGAAAAAACACCGGAAGAAAAAATTATAGAATTATTCGGAAAGGATAATGTCGAAATTATATAAGGAGGAAGGTATGGATTTTCAAAAGTTATTAGAACAGGCACAACAGATGCAGAACAGTCTGCAACAGACAGAGCAGGAATTGAATGAGAAGAAGTATACCGGAAAAACGGGTGGAAGCAGTGGTGTTTCCATTACAATCAATGGTACATATGAAGTTGAAGAAGTGAATATTTCTGAAGAACTGATGGACGTTGAAAACCGTGAAATGCTGCAGGATATGATCTTAATTGCCATGAATGATGCAATTGATCAGGCAAATGCAGAACGTGAAGAAAAAATGGGATCTATTACGCAGGGTCTGAATATTCCGGGTATGTAAAATGTATCCACAGTCTCTCACAAATTTAATCGAAAAATTTCGTCTGCTGCCGGGTGTGGGTGAAAAAACCGCAGAACGGTATGCCCTGCTCATCAGTGATATGGATGAACTGGAAGTACAGGGTTTTGCAGATGCATTGATAGATGTCAAAAAGAATCTGAAACATTGTAGAATTTGTGGAAATTTAAGTGATCAGGAAGAATGTTCCATATGTAAAAATCCAGACAGAAATCACCGTCAGATCTTTGTCGTTCAATCCGCAAAAGATGTGATTGCAATGGAAAGAACTGGTGAATTCAGAGGTGTTTATCACGTTTTGAACGGATTAATTTCCATGTCAAAGGGAATCGGTCCGGATGAATTAAATATCGATGAACTCATTCACAGAGCAGAAGATTGTGATGAAATCATTCTTGCCACAAATACAACAATGGATGGAGAAACAACAGCGATGTATTTAGGAAAAGTCATCAGGGAAAGATGTCCGAATACATTGGTAACAAGAATAGCGCATGGTCTTCCGGCAGGAGGATTGCTGGACTATGCTGATGAAATTACATTATCACATGCATTATCAGGCCGTAAAAAGATAGGATAAAGGAGAATAAAATGAACAATGATTTAAAAATTGCACAATCTGCAACATTAGAAGATATTAAAAAAATAGCTGCAAAAGCAGGTATTGATGAGAAGTATCTTGAATCTTACGGAAATGACAAAGCAAAAATCAAAAGTGACTTATATGAAGAAATCAAAGATCAGAAAGACGGAAAGCTGATTCTTGTTACAGCAATTAATCCTACAAAAGCAGGTGAAGGAAAATCCACTACAACAATCGGACTCGCAGACGGACTTGCTAAAATCGGAAAGAATGTCATGGCATGTTTAAGAGAGCCATCTCTCGGTCCTGTATTCGGATTAAAAGGCGGAGCCACAGGCGGAGGATATGCGCAGGTTGTTCCTATGGAATCCATCAACCTTCACTTTACAGGTGATATGCATGCAATTACTACCGCAAACAATCTGATTGCTGCTATTCTGGACAATTCCATCTTCCAGGGAAATGAATTAAACATTAATCCGGAAAAAGTTGTCTGGAAGAGATGTATGGATATGAACGATCGTACATTAAGAGACATTACAATCGGTCAGAAGAAAAAATCCAACGGTATTGAAAGAGAAGATCATTTTGTTATCACGGTTGCTACAGAAGTTATGGCAATTCTCTGCCTTTCCGATAACTTAAAAGACTTTGAAGAAAGAATCGGCAGATGTATCGTTGCTTATACATATGACAATAAACCTGTCACTGTTAAAGATATCGGTGCAGCAGGTGCAGCTACTGTTGTTATGAAAGATGCTCTTAAGCCAAATCTGGTACAGACACTTGAACATACACCTGCATTGATTCATGGCGGACCATTCGCAAATATCGCACATGGATGTAATTCTGTTATCGCAACAAAGCTTGCATTAAAACTTGCAGACTATGTTGTTACAGAAGCAGGATTCGGTGCAGATCTCGGTGCTGAAAAATTCCTGGATATCAAATGCAGAAGTGCTAAATTAAAACCGTCTGCAGTAGTCATTGTTGCTACAGTTCGTGCATTAAAGATGCATGGCGGTGTTGAACAGACTGAACTGGATGAAGAAAATATTGATGCATTGCTGAAAGGTACGGAAAATCTTGCCAAACACATTGAATCCATCAAGTCTTTCAATCTTCCGTATATTGTTGCTGTAAACAAGTTTGCAAAAGATACACCGAAAGAAGTTTCCACATTGTTAAACTGGTGCAAAGAAAACAATCATCCTGTTTCTGAAGCAGACGGATGGGCAAACGGCGGTAACGGAATGACAGATCTTGCCAATGCAATCGTAGATATCACAGCACAGGACAATGATTTCCAATTCATCTATGATGAAAAAGAATCTATTGAAGATAAGATTGAAAAAATCTCCAAAATCATTTACGGTGCAAAAGATGTAGAGTATACAGATCTTGCAAAAGAAAAGATTCAGAATTTCATCGAAAACGGTTGGGACAAACTGCCGGTATGTATGGCAAAGACACCTTTATCATTGACAGATGATCTGAAATTAAAGGGAAGACCGAAAGAATTTACAATCCATGTACAGGATATCAGTATTTCTGCTGGTGCAGGTTTCGTTGTTGTATATACAGGAAATATTCTGACTATGCCGGGATTGCCGAAAGTACCTGCAGCAATCAACATGGGTGTAGATGAAACAGGAAGTACATACGGATTATTCTAAGGAAAAAATATGAGTTCAATTGCTTATGTGACAGATGAAAAGATGCTGGAATACCAGAGGTTGTGCAGACATCGCACAATCCTTTTCTGGCGTCTTTCCAGTAAAAAGAATTTCAGTGATTTCAGAAAAGGAGATTTGCTTTTCTTCTTTTCCAAACCACGTTATGGAAAAAAGAAAGGGTTTGTCGGATATGCCCACTTTGATTCCATAAAAAAACTGTCCATTAAGCAGATGTGGAAAAACTACGGAGAAAGAACAGGATACAACTCTGAACAGCAGCTTTACGAGGCTATTCGCAAGAGCGCTCGAAATCAGATTCCGGAAAAATTATCCTGCTTATATCTGACAGGTGTTGTATTCTTTGTTTCTCCTGTTTATCCGGATGAAGTGGATGTAGATATACCGATTCATCTGGAAAGCTACTGTTATCTGGATCGGAATGATCCTGAAATAACAGTAAAAATATTGGAAAAAGCATCTAAAAACGGAATAGATCTGTGGAGTGCCGATCCTGATGAAAATCCTGAAGATACTTTCTTGCTGGATATGTTAAATCATCAGCTTGCTAAGATTCATCATGAAATGGGAAAAGAAGCCGGCACGGAAAGAGAAAGAATTCAGGCACATCGAATTGCAAGAGAAAAAACTGCAGATCCTGCATGGTCTTTTATCAGAGGCAGCAAGACAGACTGCATTAAAATTGAAGAAGATGCAATTCATCTGGCAATTCCTTTTGTCTATTCTATAAAAGACAAGGAATTACGCATACGTGAATATATCGGAAGGATCATGTTCTATAAGCTTTATATGGAACAATGTGAAATGAACAGGAAAATTCATTTTGAAGTTCTGTGTGAAAAAGAATGTGATCAGTTGAAAGAAATGGTGAAGAAAATCAATGAATAAATTTGACATTATTGTTATAGGGGGAGGACATGCAGGCATTGAAGCTGCTCTTGCCTCTGCCAGACTCAATAAAAAAACACTTTTATTAACATTAAGCATTGATAATATAGGAAAAATGCCATGTAATCCTTCCGTAGGAGGTCCTGCAAAAGGAATTGTTGTCAGGGAAATTGATGCTCTTGGCGGACAAATGCCGATTACAGCTGATCAGACTGCATTACAGTTTAAAATGCTGAACAGTGCAAAAGGTCCGGGTGTCAGAGCATTACGTGTACAATCCGATAAAATTGCGTATAAAAAAATGATGCAGAATGTATGTCTGCATCAGGAAAATCTGACGGTTAAGGAAGGAATGGCTGTCAAAATTAATGTTGAAAAAGACAAGGTGACCGGAGTAACCCTGAAAGATGGTTCATTTATACCCGGAACAATCGTCATATTAACAACCGGAACGTATATGGCCGGTGTGAATATGATATCGGATGAAGTAAAACCGGGAGGACCGGATCTTGAAGAAACCACAAATGAACTTTCGCAATCCTTAAGAGATGCAGGTTTGCAGACATTCCGTTTGAAAACAGGAACTCCTCCCAGAATTCTGACTTCTTCTATCGATTTCTCAAAAACACAGTATGAACCGGGAACAGAGGGATTTCTCAGATTTTCTGAAACAACCAAATACATCCGTCCGTTTAAAGAACAGGTTCCGTGTTATCTGACCTATACTACTGCGGAAACACATGAAATCATCTTAAGCAATCTGCATCGATCAAGCATGTATTCTGGTGTTGTTAAAGGTGTCGGACCGAGATATTGTCCATCTATTGAAGACAAGCTTGTCAGATTCAAAGACAAGCCAAGACATCTGTTGTTTTTAGAACCCGAATCCTTATCCATGGATACAACGTATGTTCAGGGTTTCAGTACATCTTTACCAAGAGATGTACAGGAAAGAATGATTCGTACTCTGCCGGGATTTGACCATTGTGTCATCAAAAAATATGCATATGCGATTGAATATGATGCTGTTGATCCGATCCAGATGAAACCGGATTTTGAAAATAAGTATATTGAAAATCTGTTTACGGCAGGTCAGGTAAACGGAACATCGGGTTATGAAGAAGCAGCAGGTCAGGGTATTATGGCAGCAATTAATGCATGTCGTAAACTCGACAATAAAAAGCCTGTTATATTCGGAAGAGATGAAGCATATATCGGTGTACTGGTAGATGATCTGACCACAAAAGGTACATTGGAACCATATCGCCTGTTAACTTCAAGAGCTGAATTCAGATTGTTGTTAAGACATGACAATGCTGAACAGAGACTGATTGAATATGGCAGAGAAATCGGTTTGATTGATACGGAAAGATATGATGCATATCTGCAGAAAATGGCAGATCTCAAAGAAATTGAATCAAAACTTCAGGAAATGATTGTTCATCCGGATGATGACAATACAAAAGAATATCTCGGTTCTCTGGGATATGACACATCGGAACATACCGGTATTCACGGAACAGATCTTGTCAAAAGACCTAAAGTCAAAACAAAGGAACTGTTATCCTGTTTTGACATAGAGGTTGATGAAGAAATTGCTGATAAAGCGGATATTGATATTAAATATGAAGGATATATCAATAAGGCTAAAAGAGAAGCGGAAAAACTCCAGGCAATGGAGAATATCCCTCTCGGTGTTTCTTTCAATTATGATGAAGTCGATAATCTGTCACTGGAAGGCAGACAGAAACTGATGAAGTATAAACCTGCAACTGTCGGACAGGCATCCAGAATATCCGGTGTCAATCCGGCAGATATAGCAGTACTTGCTATTGCAATCAAGCAAGGAAAGGGAAGAAAAAATGAACTACAATGAAGTTGTCGCAAACGTAAACATTTATGGGTTTGAAGAGTCTGTCAGAGGATCTAAATTCCCAACGGCAGGTGATTTGAGCAATATTAATTCAGAAGTTACAGAAAGAACATTAGAACTGGCAACCGCAAAACAGGGAAGCGGATATGATTATTTTCTGAATGGCATTATTGTCCAGTTTGATCTGACTTTCACAAATAAGGCATGGGTGGAAGCGGAAAGATATCATTTCCTTGATTTTGTCAGTTCTCAATCCACAATGCATCGCATTACAAAATTTGATCTGGATCATGCATATATCGAATATACGGATCCGAGAATTATTGAGATCATGAAAGAGAAGACAAAAGAATACAATGATCTGCAAAAGGATATTGCCGAACTGAAAAAAGAAGGAAAAGATGTTACGACATTAAACGATCTGGCTAAGGAAAAATATCTTGAAATATTGTATTCCAATCCTTCAGGATTCAGATTAACCGCAAGAATGACCACAAACTATCGCCAGTTAAAAACAATCTACACACAGAGAAAAACACACAGGCTTCCTGAATGGAGAGCATTCTGTGCATGGATTGAAACTTTACCGCATAGTGAATTTCTGACAAAAACAGAATAAAAATGTGGATAAAATATTTTTCCACAATTTATGAATCAATGGTAGAATGATACGTACGAGGATTTGATATGACATTGGAACAACTTGAACAACTGCTTTTAAAAGAAAATATCCGGATGACGGATAAAATGAAGAATCAACTGGATACATATATGCAGTTGTTAATCCAATGGAATGAAAAAATGAATCTGACTTCCATCACAAAACCGGAAGAAATCATAGAGAAGCATTTCTATGATTCTCTGCTTCCTTTCTTTGCTTTTACCATTCAGGGAAGAGTGATTGATGTCGGCAGCGGAGCCGGATTTCCGGGTCTGGTTTGGAAAATCATTTTTCCGGAATTAAATATGGTATTACTTGAGCCGACAGGCAAAAGATGTATTTTCTTAAATGAAGTCATTAAAGAATTATCTCTGGATCATATTCAGGTTGTCAATGAAAGAGCAGAAGAACATGTGAAACAACATCGTGAAGAATACGATATTGTAACCGCCAGGGCTGTTGCCAACCTGAGAGTATTATCCGAATTATGTGCACCATTATTAAAAAAGAACGGACAGTTTATTGCCATGAAAGGAAATCATGGCAAAGAAGAATTGTCAGAAGCTGCCAATGCATTGAAAACATTGGGACTTCAAATGCAGAACTTACAGGAAGAAACCTTACCAAACGGGGATGTACGCAATAATATCTGTTTTATAAAGAATAAGGAAACACCGATTAAATATCCCCGCAATTACGGACAGATCAAAAAGAAACCTTTATAAATCAGGAGATATATATGCGCAGCATATTTGACATATTTGATAAACAGGATGCAAGCAAGATTATATCTGTACCGGTCGAGCAGATTCATGCTTCAAGATATCAGCCAAGGTTCAGGTTTGATGAAGAAGCATTGAATGAATTAGCCCTGTCCATACAGGAAAACGGACTGATTCAGCCGATTACGGTACGAAAAGTAGATGACATCTATGAGATCATTGCAGGAGAAAGAAGATTTCGTGCATGTAAGATTGCAGGATATAAAGAAGTCCCATGCTTTGTGATGTCACCCACTGAGGAACAGGCTGCAGAAATGGCATTGGTCGAAAATGTACAGAGAGAAAATCTCAGTGCAATAGAAGAAGCAAAAAGCTATCTGCATATTATGCGTCAGGCGGGTCTTACACAGGATCAGGTTGCAAAGAAAATCGGCAAATCACAATCTGCAGTTGCAAATAAAATCCGTTTGCTGAATCTGCCGGAAGAAATCCAACAGGGTGTCATAGAAGGCAAGATTACGGAAAGACATGCCAGAGCTTTATTAAGTGCACCTATGGAAAAGCAGAAGGATGTTTATCATAAGATTGTGAATGACGGTCTGAATGTCAGACAGTCCGAAGAAATGATTGAAAGTATAAACAATCCCAAGCAGAAGAAACGCAGACAGAAAACAAAAGGATTTTCAAGAAACATAAAAATCGGATTAAATTCCGTAAATCAGTGTATTCAGCTGATTCAGAAAATGGGAATCAAAGTAGATTCACAAATGGAAGAAACAGAGGATGATGTGAAAGTGATCATCCGGTTTCCAAGAACATAAGAGGAAAAATATATGGGAAAGATCATTGCTATCGCAAACCAGAAAGGCGGGGTTGGAAAAACAACCACAAGCATGAACCTTGCTGCAGGTCTTGCATACGTAGGAAAAAAAGTATTGCTTGTGGATTTTGACCCACAGGGAAACGCAACACACGGCATAGGTGCCAATAAGGTAGGATTTGATAAAACCGTTTATGATGTACTGATGTCAGATACAACGGTTGAAGAGGCCGCTGTTACATTACAGATGCCTCCTTTGGACGTTCTTCCTTCCACAATAGATCTTTCCGGAGCAGATGTTGACATGGCACAATATGAAGTCGGCCGTGAACAACTGCTAAAATCAAAGCTGGATCCGATTAAAAACAGATATGATTACATTATCATTGACTGTCCTCCTGCACTTGGCTTGTTAAATACGAATGCATTAACTGCTGCAGATACAGTCATGATTCCTGTACAATGTGAATATTTTGCATTGGAAGGATTAACACAGCTGTTAAGCACAATCCGTCTTGTACAAAAACTGTTTAATCCAAGACTTTCTATTGAAGGTGTTCTTTTGACAATGTTTGATGTACGTACAAAATTATCTGTTGAAGTTCAGCAGGAAGTCAGAAAATATTTCAAGGAAAAAGTGTATAAATGTTATATTCCGAGAAATGTCAGATTGTCTGAAGCACCTTCCAGAGAAGAATCTATTTTTGAATATGATACCCGCTCTGAAGGCGCCAAGGCATATGCTCAATTAGTGAAGGAAGTGATTACGCAAAACGAAAGGGGCAGGAAATAAATGGCGGAAAGAAAGAGATCAGGTTTAGGAAAAGGCCTGGGAAATATATTCGGTCAGGATGTTGGAAAAGTACTGGATGATATTCAGAATAATGCTCTGGAAGTACCGGGAAGAAGAGAAGTGATCATCTCCATAGATGATATTCACCCAAATCCATATCAGCCAAGAAGAGAGTTTGATGAAGGTGCTTTGAATGAGTTGGCAGATTCAATCAGAACACACGGTATTTTTACACCGCTTCTGGTTCGTAAAGCAGTAAGCGGATATAATCTGATTACAGGTGAAAGAAGACTTCGTGCTGCAAAGATTGCAGGATTGGAAACAGTACCGGCTATCTCTGTAGATTTTACCGAAGAACAGATGATGGAAATTGCCATTCTCGAAAATGTACAGAGAGAAAACCTGAATCCGATTGAAGAAGCAACTGCATACGAATCCTTAATCAAAAAATTAGGTTATACACAGGAAAAACTCGCTGAAAGAGTAGGCAAATCCAGAGAATATTGTGCAAATATTCTTCGTTTACTGAAACTCCCTGCAGAAGTACAGGATCTTGTCATCAACAAGAAACTGACGATGGGACATGTCAGACCGTTATTAAGTCTGAAAAATGAAGATGATATGTATGAAGCAGCTAAACATGTCATGTCCCATAAGATGTCTGTCCGTGAAGTAGAAAACTATGTAAAAGAACTCAACGGCAACCAGAACAAGCCAAAGAAAAAGGAAAAAGAAAAAGATCCTATGATTAAGGATCTTGAAGTCAGAATGTCCGAAAAGCTTGGTACGCAGGTTGTGGTAGGAAAGAAAAATATCAGCATATCATTTTCCGATACAGAAGATCTTAACCGTATCCTGGAAATAATCGGATGTATTGAAGAACTATAGGAAGAATAAATCAATGAAGAAAAATCATTGATTTATTTGTTTATGGAGAATAAATCATGAAACTCATGTACAGTATTACTACACATCCCGGAAATATCCGTGAGAAAAACGAAGACAACTTCAGAATCAATGATCTGTGGAAAAAAGATATGAAAATTCAAAAGATGAATAAACACGGAAAAACATCCACAGACAGATTTCTTGCGGCTGTTTGTGATGGCATGGGTGGAGAAAAAAGAGGAGAACTGGCTTCGTTGTATTCTGTTGAAAGTCTGAGAAGACGGTCATTGAAAGAAATGCCGGAATGTTTTCTTTCAGATGTTCAGCAGGCAAACGAATCAGTGCTGAATATAATCCGGCAGAATCATGGAGAAAGAAGCGGATCCACTCTGGCTGCAATGTATGCCGATGAAGCAATGGGATATTTTGTAAATCTGGGTGACAGCAGAATCTATCAATTCAGAAACAAGGTATTAAAAAGATTAAGCAAAGATCAGGACAGGGCACAAGGTCTGATTGATGCAGGTATCTTAACAGAAGAAGATGCTATTCATACCAGATTTTCCCATGAACTGTTACAGTACCTTGGTATTTTTCCGGAAGAAACACAATTAGATCCTCAGATTATTCCACCGGAAATGATGATGATTAATGATGAATATCTGCTATGCAGCGATGGTTTAACCGATATGGTTTCCGATGAAAGAATAGAAGAAATATTACTGCATGAGAAGTCCATTGATGAACAGGTAAAGAAATTATTAGGAGAAGCATTGGATAACGGGGGAAAAGACAATATTACGATTATTATCGTCAAGGTAGTATAAAGAGGTTTTATGATGAATATAGAAATCGGATCAGTTGTACTGGATGGATGGAAAGTCAAAAAACAAATCGGAGAACGGAAAAAAATGAAAACGGCATATCTAAAACAATCGCAAGAAGCTATACGATGTATGGAAAAGATAATTCAGTAGAATTCGGAATTGAGTATAAAGATTCAGCTGATATTTACGGAATCTATGTCAGACCTTCTGCAGGAGGAATAATCCTGACGGACAGTAAAGTTGAAATTATTGAAGCTGTGATAAAGTAAAATGCAATGGAATACCCATTGCATTTTCAATATTCGTAATAGTTGTAGAAATACGGATCATCTGTCCATAGATCATCTGATACTATTGATTCACCGTTTTCTTTCAAGATTTCAATCGTACCATCCAGATAGTATTTCTGATCGGAACTTTCAAACAGAATATACTTTCCTTTTTCATCTTCCTGAATATATTCATCAGGTATATTGTAATGCAGTATTGTTCCGCTTGCTTCAGATATATACCAGTCCTTCAATTCAATGTTATCCTGGGTATACATGGAAGTGCAGTATCTCTTGCCATTATTCAGACGCCAATAATAATCACTGCCTACTTCATCATCAGATTCATCTTTTTCACTGATCAGGAACATCTTCCAAAGAATTGTTTCATGAAGAATAATAGATAAATCATCTCCCGGAAAATAGCCTTCATCAAGATAGACATTGATATAGTTATATTCAATATCATCTTTTTTCATCTTTTCCTGCACGACAGAAACAATTGAAGTATATTCGTTAATATCCAGTTCTTCCAGCCAGTTCAGCAATTGTCCTTTTGTGACGATGCCATCTTTGTTTTTATCTTTTGTCTTTTGTAATCCGATATCTTCCTTTTCATAGAATGTTGCTTCATTGAGTAATGCATACATGGCATTATCCACTGTATAGAATGCCTGCATGCCATCTGATGGCATGTCATCTGATGTGACACGGACTTGTTTTTCACCATCCCAGAATCTGACGACATAGAATGCTCCGTCAATCGGATAGGTATCTTCAAGATCATTCCATGTATCCATCTGAAGATCGAGAATGATTTTCAGAATTTTCGGATATGCATCTTTGGAGACATAATATCTGCTGACAGTTTCATCTTCCGTATCCCCGTTTTTATAGACTGCAAGAATGTCATTAGGTTCTGCTTCATACAAAACAATTTCAGAATAAGGCTGCGTCATAACCGTTCCGGTTATTCTGTTGAATGAATCAACAAGGACTGTTGCATTTTCAGGTACACCGATATATTCATTTGTTTTCTGACAGGAAATATAAACGTTATGATCCGGCATAATAAAGGAATAGATCAGATAGTTATCTTCTTCTTGAAATGTGATTTCTTCCTTATCAATATAAAAGGTTAAAGGAGAGGAAAGCTGTTCTGTTTTTAAAACAACCTCTTCTCCTTCTTCTGCATGATCCGGAGCATCAATAAAGACAGATGCATCATCATAAATAATATTATAGTCAGAAGAAACAGAAGAAGAATTGTCCGTATCAACAGTTGTATTGCATCCTGTCAAAACAGAGAGAAAAAGGATTGTAACTATCAAGCGTAAAATGATCTTTTTCATAGGCTACTCTTTCCGCATAAAAGCTTAAGAAGATTATATCATGCATCTGACTGGTAATAATCAATAAATGGATATATGATTTTGCATATGAAAGCACAGGCAATGATACAGATGATATCGGGAATGGTAGGATTGCTGATGGTGATGTATGGCATCATGGTCGCATTGGGAAGAGCACCGGTATTCACCTTATATAAAAGCAAATCAGAAAAAGAAAAACGAAAGGAAAACCTGTTTCATTCATTAGGATACGGAGGAATCGGATTTATCGGATTGATGCAGGCAGTCTATTTCTTTTCCGGCTGGGAATGGGCGGCAAAGCTCATGAGCTCTGCCCGTGTTGTTATTACAATTTATCTGCTTTATGCATGCTCATTCAGAATGTATGTTAAAGGTTTTATACCGGGTGACAGTATTGAAGAAGACAAATAAAAGAATCCCTGAAGGATTCTTTTAGTTTAAGTAAAGCCATTCTCTCTGTCCATGATGGACTAAAGAATAAGGGCTGACGATCTCTGCCTTGAAAGTGCTGTTTTTCACTGCAGTTACAGAAAATTCTGCATTTACTGTTGCCAGGCATTCAGCTTCCTGAACAGGTATATTTGTACAAATCATGGATGGAATATATTCTCCGTCTTCGCTGACAAAACAGAATTCATCCATCCTTTTTGTTAACTTGATTCTGTCTCCGACATGGAACGGATACCATGCTTCCGCTGCAACAATGACTTTATTTTCATCAGTACTTGGCTGAATCAGTTTTACTGTATTTTTTTCCTTTAACATGTGTCTGCACATGAACTTATCAAATAATTCTTTTATCATTTTGTGTACCTCCTGTACGTATAATGTTATAAAACAAAAATGTAAAAAATGCAAATAATTTTCAGAAAATATTTTCATAAATATAAATGTAATCGCTTTACCTATAAAAAAATCAAGAAAATATGGCTATAATATAGGGAAATATGACACTAATTAATATTTGTCATACAAACAAGGAAAATATAGATTGAGAATTTTCTGAAAAAAAGATAAAATTTTTACGTATATGTCAAGGTGGAACATATGACAAAGAAGACCTGGAAAATTGCATATCTTGTTATTGCCGCAGGTTTGGTTACATTGATTGTTGACTGGCGGTGGACTACAGGATATATGCTTGGCTGTCTTGTTGCAATTGTTCTTTATAAAAGAAATGAACATTTCTGGTCAGGCATACTGGATACAGGACATGCACAAAAAGGAACCGGCTTCTTCCATTTTCTGATCAACTATGGATTGATGGCAGGTGTGCTGATTCTGTCCGCATTGTATCCACAGTATCTCAACATCTTTGCATGTGCTATTGGCATGATGCTGATCAAAATCACATCCGTCATAGATATGATGTTTCAATGAAAGAAAGGAGTGTGAGAAAACATGACAATTCAATCGGATGTTTATGTCATTATCCTCATCACTGTATTATTAGCTGTAGGTATTATTTTATTATCGAAAAAAATAGATCAACTGGATCCGTTGGAAAAGACAAAGGGAATTGTCACACCGGTCTTGTGGGGATTTGAAATTGTCCACAACATGGTCAAAAGCAATGTCGGTGAAAAATATGCTGATGGCATGACACCGTACATCGTTGTCTTATGGGTATACATATTTATATCCAATATTATCTCATTGTTTGGATTGTCATCCCCGACAGCGAACCTGTCTGTCACATTGTTGCTGGCATTCATTACATGGGTAATGATTCAGGTTGTGGAATTCAAGTATCAGGGAATCGGCGGATACTTCCATTCCTTCCTTGAACCGATCGCAGTCATGCTGCCGATGAATATCTTCGGTAAATTCTCTACCATGGTTTCCATGTCATTGCGTTTATTCGGTAATATTCTTTGCGGCGGTATTATGATGCAGCTGATTTATTCATTCTGCCAGTATCTATCCAATACTTTAGTGGGACTGATTACAGGAGGAAGCGGTAATGTATTCAACTTCATTGCCCCGATCCTTGCCCCGCTGTTACATGCATATTTTGATTTATTTGCCGGGTTTATTCAAACCCTCGTATTTGTAACATTGACAGTTGTACTCACCGGAAATGATATACCCGATGAAGCTAAGAAAGCTTAAATAAAGGAGGAGCTAATATGGATATCACACGTGGTTTAATTGCAATCGGAGCAGGCATCGCAGTATGTGCAGGAATGATGACAGGTCTTGGTGAAGGTACCTGTGCAGCACATGCTTGTGACGCAATCGGAAAGAATCCGGAAGCAGAGTCAAAAATCCGTTCTACAATGATTCTCGGTATCGCATTATCTGAAACCTGTGCAATTTACGGACTGCTTGTTTCCATTCTATTGATGTTTGTATTCAACTAATCGGGGATTACAATGATTGATATTGATATCCTTGGTCAATTGATTCCAAATCCAATTACCATGGTCGTACAGCTATGCAGTACTTTGGTTCTGTTTTTACTGATGAAAAAATTCCTGTGGAAGTCTGTTAAGAATTTTCTGGATGCAAGATCCCAGAAAATGCAGTCTGATTTAGATGCAAGCGAACAGGCAAAACAGGAAGCTTTAAGTGACCGTCAGAAGGCTTTACAACAGTTACAGGAAGCAAGCGGCAAGGCAGAAGATATTGTTACTGCTGCAGTAAAACAGGCTAAAGATGAAAAAGCCACAATTCTTGCCCAGGCTGATAAAGAAGCAGATGCAGCAAGAAAGAAAGCACATGAGCAGATCGAAACTGAGCGTCTTTCCATGTATAAAGATATGCAGAGAGAAATGGTTGAGATCGCCATGACTGCTGCAGGCAAGCTGATTGGTGAACAGAATGGTGAAGAACTGGATCGCCAGGCAATTGATGCCTTTATAAAGGAAGCACAAGATGGCGAGTGATTCTTTAAAAAGCTCAGGCATAGCTGAACGGTATGCGCAAGGTTTATTTGAACTTGCAAAAGAAAACAACACAATAGAAAAGAAGAAAACACAGGCAGAGACAATTCTTGAAGTCTTTAGGGGCAATCCGGAATTAAACGTATTCCTGAATGCCGTAAAGGTTACAAAAGAAGAAAAGAAAGATTTCATTGCGTCTGTATTCGGCCAGGCAGCAGATATTGACATGATTCATTTTCTCAAGCTTTTAATCGATAAAGGAAGAGTATATTATCTGAAAGAGATATTGAACAATTTCCTGACGCTTGTAAATGATTCATTAGGTATCCAGTCTGCAATTGTATGGTCGGCAAGACCTTTGAAACAGAGTGATTTAAAGAGAATCAAAGAAACTCTTGAAAAGAAAACACAGAAAAAGATCTTATTAGAGAACAAGATTAATTCTGATCTGATTGCAGGAATCAAGGTGACAGTCGGTAATAACGTCACAGATGTAACGATGAAGAATAAGATTGACTCTATGAAAGAAACATTGTTAAGAGGAGGACAGGCATGAATCAAATCAGACCGGAAGAGATCAGTGCTTTAATCAAAGAACAAATTAAAAACTATGATCAAAAAATCCATTCTGATGATGTGGGATATGTTATCTCGGTAGGTGATGGAATTGCAATGGTCCAGGGCATTGACAAAGCAATGTCCTCTGAGCTTTTGGAATTTCCTCACGGCATTATGGGAATGGTTTTAAACCTGGAAGAAGATCATATCGGTGCCGTATTATTGGGAAATGATACAGAGATTAAAGAAGGCGATGAAGTTAAGCGTACAGGCAGAATCGTTGAGGTTCCTGTAGGTGACGGATTGCTGGGAAGAGTAGTTAACGCATTGGGTCAGCCGATTGACAACAAGGGACCGATTGCTTATACAAAGACAAGAGCGGTTGAAAGAGTTGCTCCAGGCGTCATGACAAGAAAATCTGTATTCCAGCCATTGATGACAGGTTTAAAGATTATTGACTCCATGATTCCGATCGGAAAAGGCCAGCGTGAGCTGATCATCGGTGACAGAGAGACAGGAAAAACAGCTATTGCGATTGATACAATCATCAACCAGAAGGGCAAGAATGTTAACTGTATTTATGTCGCTATCGGTCAGAAGGAAAGTACTGTAGCAAGACTTGTACAGAAACTTCGTGAAAATGATGCGATTGAATATACGACAATCGTTAATGCCGGTGCTTCTGAATCTGCTCCGTTACAGTATATTGCTCCATATGCAGGATGTGCTATGGGTGAAGAATGGATGGAACAGGGCAAGGATGTTCTGATTGTTTATGATGATTTGTCAAAACATGCAGTTGCATACAGAACAATGTCTCTGTTGCTGAGAAGGCCTCCGGGACGTGAAGCTTATCCGGGTGATGTCTTCTATCTCCACAGCAGATTGTTAGAAAGAGCAGCGAAATTGTCTGATGAATTAGGCGGAGGTTCTTTAACCGCACTTCCGATTATTGAAACACAGGCAGGTGATATTTCTGCATATATTCCGACAAACGTTATTTCCATTACTGATGGACAGATCTTCTTACAGACAGACCTGTTTGCAGGTGGTGTAAGACCTGCAGTAGACAGCGGCTTATCCGTTTCACGTGTAGGTTCTAATGCGCAGACAAAAGCAATGAAGGCAGTTTCTGCTTCCTTAAAGCTTGAACTTGCTCAGTATCATGAAATGCTGACATTTGCACAGTTTGGTTCTGATCTGGATGCAAGCACAAAGAAGATTATCAATCATGGTTCCATGCTGACAGATCTGTTAAAACAGCCGCAGTATCAGCCGATGTCCATGACGGATCAGGTATTGTCCCTGTATGCAGCGAAGAACGGATATATGGAAACAATTACTGATGTTGCTTCCTTTGAAAAGACTCTTCACAGATTCTTCCATACAGAATATGGTCCGCTTTGTGATGAGATTGAATCAAAAGGCATTCTCACTAATGAGATGATTGATCAATTGAAGGAGGGCATGACTAGAGCCCTGGAGCAGTTCACCCTCGCTAAGGGAGTGAACTGATATGGGACAGTCTAAACAGGAATTACGTTCTAGAATAAAATCAGTCAACTCCACAAAGAAAATCACGAAAGCGATGGAGATGATTGCGAACGCAAAACTTGTTAAGCAGCGTTCAAAAATGGAAGCCAACAGGGAATATGCCCAGAGATTACAGGATACAGTTGATGAGATCGTTGCGCACAACCAGGGTGTTGAAAGCAGATATATGAGAAAAACCGCAAACGAGAAGAAAGGAACAATTATCTTCTGTTCTGATCTTGGACTCTGCGGCGGATATAACGCAAATGTCATGAAGATGGCGAAAGAATATCTGAACAAGGAAGATCCGATGATTCTCGTTGGAACAGCTTTGTACAGACAGATGAAAGAAGCCGGCTTCAAGATGTTGAATGATCATCCGATTTCATCGGACCGTATCACATTCCTTGGATTGAAAGAATATGTGGAACAAATCACTTCCTATTATCAAAGAGGAGAAGTAGGAACAGTCCAGCTGTTGTATACAAGATTTGTGAATACCATGACATTCAAACCTGATTTTGACATTTTACTTCCTTGTGAAGCAAATGAAGTTGAGATTGCTAAAAAGGATGCCATGTATGTAGAAACATTGTTTGAACCGGATCCTGAAACAATTCTGAATTCTTTGATTCCGATGATGATTCAGGATGTTGCGTATGCTGACTGGATGGAATCCACCACAGCCGAACAAGGTTCCAGAAGAGTTGCAATGAAAACTGCAACAGACAATGCAGATGAACTCAGCTCCAGCCTCAAGCTTGAATACAACAAGGCAAGACAAGCTGCAATTACACAAGAAATTACCGAGATTGTCGGTGGATCATCTGCGGTATAGAAAGAAGGTAAGCAATGAGTGTAAAAGGAAAAATAGTACAGGTTATCGGACCTGTCATCGATATTCGGTTTGATCCGGAAAATTTACCTTCCATTAAGAATGCTATCAGAATTGACAATAAAGAAGAAGGCGGTCTGATGGTTGCGGAAGTCGCTCAGCATATCGGAGATGATATTGTCAGATGTATCGCTATGTCCAGTACTGACGGACTGATCAGAGGAATGGATTGTGAAGATACAGGTGCACCAATTGAAGTTCCGGTCGGTGATGAAGTTCTCGGAAGAATGTTTAATGTCCTTGGCGAACCGATTGACGGACTCGGACCGGTAAATGCGAAAAAGAAATTACCGATTCATCGTAGTGCCCCGACATTTGCACAGCAGCAGACAACCAGTGAAATTCTGGAAACAGGCATCAAGGTTATCGACTTGTTATGTCCGTATTCCAAGGGTGGTAAGATTGGTCTGTTCGGTGGTGCAGGTGTAGGTAAAACCGTATTGATGCAGGAATTGATTCATAACATTGCCATTGAACATGGCGGACGTTCTGTTGTTGCCGGTGTCGGTGAAAGAACCCGTGAAGGTAATGACATGTACAACGAAATGAAGGAATCCGGCGTCTTAAAGAATACCGTTCTTACATATGGCCAGATGAATGAATCACCGGGTGCAAGAATGCGTGTTGCATTATCCGCATTAACAATGGCAGAATACTTCCGTGATGAAGATCATCAGGACGTTCTTCTGTTTATCGATAACATCTTCCGTTTCACACAGGCGGGTTCTGAAGTATCTGCTCTGTTGGGAAGAATGCCGAGTGCCGTAGGTTATCAGCCAACACTGGCAACAGAAATGGGCCAGTTACAGGAAAGAATCACTTCAACAGATAAAGGTTCTATCACATCTGTCCAGGCTATTTACGTTCCTGCAGATGACCTGACAGACCCTGCTCCTGCGACAACATTCTCTCACCTTGATGCAAGACTGGTATTGGATCGTTCCATTGCCGCATTAGGTATTTATCCGGCAGTTGATCCGTTAGGATCCTCCAGCCGTATGCTTGATCCGTTAGTCATCGGTGAAGATCATTATCAGGTAGCCCGTGAAGTACAGCAGATTCTGCAGAGATACAGAGAATTACAGGATATTATCGCAATTCTCGGTATGGAAGAACTCGGTGAAGATGACAAGAAGATCGTTAACCGTGCAAGACGTGTCAGAAACTTCCTGTCTCAGCCATTCAGCGTAGCTGAACAGTTCTCCGGTATTCCGGGTGTATATGTACCTGTACAGGATACTGTCAGAAGTTTCAGAGAAATTCTTGATGGTAAATATGACGATCTGCCGGAGACAGCATTCATGAGCGTCGGAACGATTGAAGACGTAGTGAAGAAAGCAGAGTCTTTGAAATGAGTGTGATCCATTGCCGTATTATTACACCGCATGGTGTATATAAAGAAACGGATGCCTCTATTATCAATATTGAATCTGAGGCAGGACAGCAGGGAATACTCCCAAATCATATGCCTTTGGTCACAATGCTGAAGATCGGTCAGTTATCCATGGATGAATCCGGCAAAAGAGAGGAATACGCTATCTCTGGCGGACTCTTCTATTTCCGGGGAAATAAAGCGGAAATACTGACAGATGCCATCGAAAATAAGAACGAAATCGATGTCGATCGTGCAACAAGTGCTAAAGAAAGAGCAGAGAGAAGATTGAGCTCAACAGATCCGAATATTGATATCATACGTGCGCAGGTTGCTTTGGAAAGAGCATTAAACCGTTTGAAAGTCAAAGGAAGATAAAGCAGATAGAAATATCTGCTTTTTCAGTTGAATATCTTATGCATGCAAATTCACATTTGAATATTGTAGTGCGATAATAGTAACAATACGAGGGGAAAAGAAAATGGAAATCCAGTATACGTATAATCATTACTACAGCTATCAGGAAATCACTGATATTTTGAAAGACTACGCTGATAAATATCCACAGTATACGAGACTTTCTTCTATCGGAAAAACAACCGAGGGAAGAGAAATGTGGCTTTTATCAATTACCGATACAACATATGGAACATTTGATGAAAAACCCGGATATTTTGTGGTTGGACATGTGCATGCGGGGGAAGTTACCGGAAGCATGTGTGCGATGTATCTGGCAGATCGGATATTAAATAACCTGCAGGAAAAAGATATTTCTTCTCTTTTGAAAAATACAACATTTTATATTATGCCAAGACCTGTAGCGGACGGATCGGAATATTATTTACATTCACCGGAATTAATTCGCAGTATTAACTATCCGTATCCTTTTGAAGAGAAAATGCCAGGATTATATCCTGCAGATATTGACGGGGATGGCGTCATAAGAAATATGATTGTCAAATCACCATATGGGGCATGGAAAAAAGATACGAATGATCCCCGTCTGCTTGTCTTAAGACAGGCAGATGATACAGAGGGTGATTTCTACAATGTTTACAGTGAAGGACTTATTCATGAGTATGACGGTGTAGAAATAAAATCCGCTCCTGCAAAATACGGATTGGACTTGAACCGCAATTATCCGATGAACTGGAATCCGGAATATAAACAGCCGGGAGGAGGCTTGTATCCGGGACAGGTAGCTGAATCCAGGAATCTGATTGAATGGATCTCAGCCAGACGCAATCTGGTCAATACGATCATCTTCCATACCTTTGGAGGTATGTATCTATATCCGCCGGCAGGAACACCTGCTGCAGATGCAGATCAGAAAGACCAGGAGATGTTTAAGGCATTCATGAAGATTGCTGAAGAAGAGACAGGATATCATCAATTACGGATCAAGGATGATTATCTTGGCTTGAACAGTGATGCACCGGCAAATGGTTCCTTGGATGATTACCTGTATTATGGTAATGGTGTATTCTGTCATTCTGTAGAAACATGGAGTGTGGAACAACAGGCCAAATTAAAACCGGAATATCCTAAGCCATTAAAACTGACACCGGAAGAAGCAGAAGAGAACCAAAGGAAACTGTTGAAATGGATAGATGAAAAGAATCTGAATGCTTATTACAAGGAATGGCAGGAAACAGACCATCCGCAGCTTGGAAAGGTAGAAATAGGAGGACCTGATAAAAAGTATCTTCTGCAGAATCCTCCGACAGAGTA
>JAFYCG010000044.1 GCA_017539825.1 Solobacterium sp.
TGTCCAAGCGAAAACGGGCCGGTCAACTGGGGACATTGCGGCATAAGTTTTGGGGACGGCCGAGTGATCCATGCGTGGGACAAGGTCCGAGTCGATGACTATCTGGCAATCGAAAAGCTGACGGCATTGACCGGAGATCATCCGAAATACCTGGGCTGGGTAGCACTCGAACGCGTACTGAATCAAAAACCGAGAGTGTAATTTCAAAACTACCTTCTTGTCAACATGTTCCCGTAAACTTGCAATCCTCTAAAACAGGTTGACATGTTCCTGTCGAACAGGAAAACCGTTGATATGTTCCTGGTCATGATTTTGTGAACAGGCAACAGTCAGTGGACATGTTTCTCTTTTCCAATGAGGGGTGTGAATCAGTAGTTTCGTTTCCTGGTGCAATGTTGGGACGGTAGTATTGAAAATAAAGAAATAAGCAAGCATAAATTTGAGAAAGGAGAAAAAACATATGCAGACGTATTGCGGAGAAAATTGCTGTAAAGATTGTGACAGGCTATCAGATTGCGGAGGGTGTGAACAGTGCCAGGGACATCCGTTCGGCGGCAGCTGCATTGCCGAGAGAAACAAAGACTTCCCGTCCCTGAAGCGTCGACTGATTGATGAAATTAACGCATTTGGTATCAAGGGACTTTCGGTAACAGATCTTAATCTGCTGACCGGTTCTTATGTAAACCTGACATATCCGCTTGCCAACGGATCTGCAGTTCAGTTTTTGAAAGATAACGATATCTATTTAGGAAATCAGGTTGAACAGGCAGATTCAGACCGTTGTTATGGCATTGTTGCAAATGAAGATTTTATTCTTGTTTGTGAGTATGGCTGCAACGGTTCCGATCCGGAAATTGTTTTGTACAAACGAAGATAGATCTGGGTTTGTCGGGACATTGGTATAATATGGCAAATATAATAACGGGAATCAGAATCGTGATCAGCTGTTTTTTGCTGTTCTGTCCGGTATTTTCCCCGGCATTTTTAAGACTTTATATAGCGGCCGGAGCTTCCGATATGATCGATGGGGCTGTGGCCAGGAAAACCTGTACCGTCAGCGAGTTCGGCGCAAGGCTGGATACGATTGCAGATATTATATTTGTTGTGGTTTGTCTGATAAAAATGCTTCCGGTATTAGAGGTTCCGGTATGGCTTAGTATATGGATTGCTATCATCGCATTTATTAAGGCAGCAAATATCGCTGCAGGATATATCCGACAGAAAAAGTTCATACCGGTACATTCCATGATAAACAAGATCACCGGAGGGCTGCTGTTCATTTTTCCATTGACATTGGCATTCATAGATTTGAAATACAATGCCCCGGTTGTCTGTACGATTGCGACTGCAGCGGCGATACAGGAAGGGTATCGAATGAATTCTTTGCAATCGAATTGAAGGAAACAGGTAAAGTCATCGGAAATATCTATTGCGGGAAGAGGGACTTTGAAGATAGAGACGCCGGTTACATTGTAAATCAGCATTATCAAAGACTGGGATATGCAAGCGAAGCGTTATCTGCAGTAATTAAAGAATTCTTACAGAACGGTATACATCGGATTTATGCAGAATGCGATCCCCGAAATATATCCTCATGGAAACTTCTTGAAAAAGCAGGTATGGAATGAATAACAAATTCCCGTTTCCACACACCTGTCTTTATGAATATGCTTATTATCGCAATTCTGTGAACAGGCACAAGAAATAAGTATCTATTTCATTTTCTTGTAAGAGCAGGGCAAAGACCTATTGAAAGCTGAATATCGATTAACAGAATGGACGTTTATTGACTGCATTTCCGCAGTGAACAATTGTCCATTTTTTATTTATTTCTATGGACCGGAAGATGTATCAAAATACCCGGAATCATCATCAGGTTTAAACGGGAACGATCGATGCAAATGTGATTCCGAAATCCATCAAGTCTGAAAATAGAATCATTCGGGAAATGGTATATTGAAATTCTCTATAAAACAAGATTATGCTATGATTGTTATGTATAGTATTTCAAGTGAAGATACAAAGAAGAATGATTGCCTTAAAGCAACTGTCTGATTCATGGCAGATCATTTAAAACATGCTCCTGCATACGGAAGACCGCTATACCCGTCATAATTTTCAAAAAAACTACAGCCTCAGGATGCACTGAGACGGCATCATTGATGACACGCAAGGATACATTAGAATGTCGAAAATCCGGAAATAAGGCTTTTCAGATACTAGATCATCATCTCCGTAAAACGGATCTGATGTTTGATGATTTTATCTGCAAAAAGCTGTAAACGGCGATTGTTCATCTCAGGCAAGGAGTACATTTATAGGCAACAAAGGGGATGTTTAAGCATTCAAGTTAGGATTGCAAACAGAAAGTGTTGTCATCATGAATCTCTCACTGCCTTACGAAGATCTGTTTGAAAGAAAATGAAGCTTGAATGAATCATTATGAGGAGGAACTGACAATGAAAATCACAAATGTAGATGTAATGGCTCTTGAGAAAGACATGGGTTGCGGAGGATCAAGACCGATCATCGTGAAGATCTTCACAGATGAGGGAATCTATGGAATCGGTGAAGCCGGTGTGGCGATCGGATGCGGCTCACGCGGTGCGTTTGAAGTGTTAAAAGACTTTGCTCCGATGATCATGGGTATGGATCCGCTGGCACATGAAGTGATCTGGGAGAAGCTTTTCAAGGCTTCTTTCTGGGCACAGGGAAACGGAGCGATCATGATGTCCGCAATCAGTGCAGTGGATACCGCACTTTGGGATATCAAGGGAAAAGCTGCTAACATGCCGCTGTATCAGCTTCTGGGAGGAAAACAGCGTGATAAGCTGAGAGCTTACGCAAGCCAGCTGCAGTTTGGCTGGGGTGTTGATTCTTTCAATCCTGCGGATGCACTTTCCGAACCTTCCCAATATGCAGAAGCTGCTTTGAAGGCAAAAGCACAGGGATATACTGCGATCAAAATCAATTTCCTGCGGTTTGACCGTAAGGGAAAGATTCTTTCTCATCTGGACACGACCGGTCATCTCAGCCGGGAAACCATGAAAATCGCAGAAGAAAGACTGAAAGCCGTTCGTGAAGCAGTCGGTCCGGATATGGATATTCTCATCGAAAACCATGCGATGACCGATGCAAATACAGCCATTCAATTTGCCAAGATGGTTGAACCCTATGACATCATGTTCCTGGAAGAAGGATGCACACCGCTTAATCCAAGCGTTATGCGTAAGATTGCGGAAAACACATCTATTCCACTGGCTACAGGTGAAAGAACGTATACCAGATGGGGGTTCCTTCCGTTTTTGGAGAACCACAGCCTGTCACTGATTCAGCCGGATATCGGCAATTGCGGCGGTATAACCGAAGCGAAAAAGATCTGTGATCTGGCACATATATTTGATGTAGGTGTACAGATGCATGTCTGTTCCAGCCCGATCAGCGTTGCAATCGCTCTGCATCTGGAAGCTGCGGTTCCGAACTTTATCATCCATGAACATCATATCGCTAACACGACCAGCGGAACGATCGCAGAGTGCATTTATGACTATCAGCCTGTCGACGGCTATTTCACTGTTCCGGAGCTTCCGGGTATCGGACAGGATATTTCACCGGAGGCGATCAGGAAAGCTGAGATTGTTCACTTCTGAGCAGTATCCTGATCATTCAAAGTCGTGCAAAACAGTCATACTGTTCCTTTGCTTCGTATGCAAGAAGAGAAGATCGTAAGTTAACAGTATTAATAGTATTACGGATGAAGCGGACATATTTTCCTTTACCAGTGAGAGGTATGAGTTAGTAGTTCCATTTCCCGTTCCATAACCATGTGACCAATAAACCTGAATTTGTGAAAGGATGAATATATGTTTAATCTATCCGCAGAAAAGCCAAAGAAGCTGAATACAATGAAAACGATCATCCTTCTCTATTTCACCATTATTTCAATGCTTTTATTGACCGCATGCAGCAATGGTGTTTCGTCACAAACAGCTGTTTCTATTGAACAGGAAACAGTAAAGATCATAATGAAAACACCAAGTGATGTAGAATCAACAATAGCACCCGGACGCCATTTCAAGGTCTCCGGGGCGCTATCCGGTGAGATACCGGACGATGCAATTCTCAGGGTGACGCTTCTGGATGAAGCAGGGAATGAGATGCGCTATGCTGCAACTGATCGGAAAGGGACTGATCGCATAGTGCCATCCATCATCGGTGATGATATCACGGTTTTTAACAAAGATACCGATTTTTCCGAGGTGGCATATACTGCTCCGGAACTGGTTGTTGCTGATAAAAATAACCCTTATGAATCTGCGCATGATGCGACAATAAAATGTGTATATACGGATAATGATTTCTATGCACTCATCGTATCAGCTAGCGACCCGGAACATGGTCTGGCTGAAGCGGATGGATTCGAACTTGTTGATCACGAAGGAAGACCCTATGATGCTCTGTCCGAAGGGAAGTATCAGATCCGGGTGACTTTAACTTCACAGGATGGAAAAGAACTGGCTTCGACTTCCAAGGAAATTGAAATCGGAAGAAAAGAGGGAACAATCATCCATGAGATAACATCTAAGACCGCAATCAAAAAAGGCGGGAAGGACCTGCTCATTGCATGGGTTACCGATGAAAACCTGACGATTCTCGATGATTTGCTTCCAGGATTTTTCGGAACATTCTATCAGATGTCCTTCATGCCTATGTCCGTTTCATGTGAGACAGCTGAGTATCTTCCGGATAAAATCCATATGCTCGTATATGGTAATAAGGCTTCAAGTACATCCAATGCACTCGAAATCGCCAGGTATCTGCAACTTGAACACAATGTGGAGAATCCTGACATTGTGAAATATTATTTATTTGACCTGGGAGAACCGTCCTTTGCAGGAAAGCAGGCCAAAATCGTTGCGTTCGATGATAACGAAAACGTACGAATCTGCCGCATCGATCGTTTTAAGGAAAACACCGCAGACGGTGTGTTCTTAACAACGGAAGAAAATGTGTTGGACAGCGATACAGATCCTTCAGACGGCTGGGAAGCCACAGAGAGTGCTTTTGCGATTGCCGGTGTTATGAAACCCTATCAGCTTCAGGATGATGAAATTGTACCCGATGATGAAACTTACAGCTATTACCGGCTTTTAAACGGAGCAGATTCATTGGTCTACACATTCACTCCTGCCGATGGTTCTGATTCTTTCAGCATAACGAAGTATGCCGGGGTCACACGAATCGATGAACCGGACGGGGAATCGAAACCGGCACTCTATGAATTCTATAGCGTGTTCCCGGAAAATACGCTGATAGCAGGGACATCTTATGATGTCACTATACAGGCATTCGATAAAAATGGTGCACAGATTAAAGGAGCATTCTGCGCATTCACAATTACCGCTTAAAATGTGCTGTTACATTCTGAAAAGCAGGATGAAATCTGGAAAAGAAAGTCCGGTTGGCTATAGTAGCAGAA
>JAFYCG010000045.1 GCA_017539825.1 Solobacterium sp.
CCTACCACAAATTACAATTAGACTGTCTTGTTATGCTCGGTGGAAACGGATCTCACAAAACCGCCAATCTTCTTTCCGAAGAAGGACTGAATGTCATTACCCTTCCAAAAACAATTGATAATGATCTCTGGGGTACAGACATGACATTCGGCTTCCAGTCCGCTGTTGACATTGCAACAAGATGTATCGATGAAATCCATACAACCGCAAGCTCCCATGGCAGAGTATTTATCGTTGAAGTCATGGGTCATAAAGTCGGCTGGTTACCGCTGAATGCAGGTATTGCAGGCGGTGCTGACATCATCCTGATTCCGGAAATTCCTTACGATATCAAAAAGGTTATTGAAACAATTGAACAGCGTGATAAAGAAGGAAAACGTTTCTCAATCATTGCCGTTGCTGAAGGTGCTATTTCCAAAGAAGACGCTAAACTTTCGAAGAAGGATTATAAGAAAAAGCTGGCTAAACATGAATTCCCGTCTGTTTCTTATGAAATTGCTGAAAAAATCCATGAAGCTACAGGAAAAGAAGTCAGAGTAACTGTTCCGGGACATACACAGCGTGGTGGCATGCCTTGTCCGTATGACCGCGTATTTGCCTCAAGACTCGGTGCAGAAGCAGGCAGACTGATTCTGAAGAAAGAATTTGGATTCATGGTCGGTTACCGCAACCGTGAAATGGTAAAAGTACCGCTTACTGAAGTAGCTGGAAAACTGAAGATGATTGATCCGAAAGCAGGAATCATTAAACAGGCTAAGATGCTTGGCATCTGCTTCGGAGACTAAAAAAGACAAGGCACAAAATAATGTGCCTTGTTTTTTTATTCCTCTTCAAAGAATTCCTGTTGCAGTTTATTCTTTTGGATCTCAATGGTTTCTTCAATGACCTTCAAACATTCATCAGGATATTTTTTGATATCTTCTCCCCAGAAACGCAGAACAGCCCAGTCTTCCATCAAAAGCTGTTTATCAACTTTTGCATCTCTTTCTCTGTTTTTTTCTATCTTATCTTTCCAATAGGAACCATGATCCGATAAAGAGATCTTATCCTGTAAGACAGACCAGTCTTTTCCATGAAAAAATTCCGAATCACAAAAGATGCATATACGGTATTTCGTTAATACAATATCCGGTTTACCGGGGAGAGTCTTTACATTTTTCCGATAGCGGTATCCGGCATGCCAGAGTTTCTTTCTTAATAAAACTTCAATGGATGTATCCTTTCCCTTAATATTCCGCATATTTTTACTGCGAAGGTCCGGTGTTAAAACATCCATAATTTATTTTGCAAAACCTACGCTTTCTTCTTCAATAATCGTAAACGGAACAATTTCATGAACGGCTTTACGGGGATAATGAATTCTCATCAACAGATCCTCAACACTCTTTTCGGCAAGTGCATGAATATCCTGAGAAATGGTTGCGATCCGTGTAGACATATATCTGGTAATTTCAATACCGTCAAACCCTATTACAGAGATGTCATCCCGTACTTTATATCCCAGTTCATAGAGTCCTCTGACTGCACCGATGGCAACTGTATCGCTCATCGCAAATACAGCGGTAGTATCCGGACAGTTTTCCATTAGCTGTTGAACAGCTTTTTTCCCGTTTTCCATCGTCATCCTGCACTGGATGTATTGTTTTTTATAGGAGAAGGAAATATGGTTCTCCTGGAGAATATCCAAAGCCCCTTTTAAACGGAGTGAAGATACCTGTTCTTTTTCTTTTGATTCAAATCCGCCGAGGATGCCGACATGTTTGTGATTATGGTTGACCAGCAGTTCCATGGCTGCACGTCCGCCGGCATAATCATCTGTCGCAAAGGAAGACAGATTTTCAAATCCGAGATCCGAAGCTGTTGCACAAACAAGCACGGAAGGAACTTCAATCTTATCAAAATTTTTGCGGAAATATTCCAGGTTTCCGCCGATGAAAATCAGTCCTTTCGGATTATTCATCTGACAGATATGGATGGCATCATCAATCTCATTGTTGGATTCATCCAGAAAGATAACATTGGCTTCTTCCTTGTTTTCCTTGAGCTTCTTTTGAATTTTTTCCAATACACTATCCAGAAAGAAATTGTTGAAACCTTTTACGAATATAACAATTGAAGTCGATTTGTTCTGTTTTAACAGTTTGGCATTGGCATTGGGCAAAAAGTTTTCCTTCTCTACCACTTCCATGATTTTTAATCTTGCTTTTTCAGATACATCAGGGTGATTGTTGATCACGCGTGAAACCGTGCCGATACTGTATCCTGATATTCTGGCGATATCTTTAATTGTTGTCATATTACTCTCTTCCTAAAGAAACTGCTTTTCAAGAGCTTCAATTTCCTGAATCAGCTGACGGGCAGGAATACGACTGGCTCCCTGGGCAAAAACCGCATTCTGAATCAAACCGTCAGATGTTGCAACATACAGACTGTACTTTCCTTTGAGATCATGAGCAGTCTTTTCAATGAATTCATCTGCTGTTTCATCGGTTTTTGTGTAGACTATCGTGACATCCTTTGATGTGATTTTTGTTCCGACATTTCCCTGTACGCGATACCCGTCAAACACGATCATCATCTTGACCTTTTTATAAGCCTGCAGATTCAGAAGACGATCGACAAGATGTTCTCTTGCTCCATAGAGGTTTTGTTTTGCCTCTTCTTTCAGATCATCCCAGGAATAGATCATATTGTATCCGTCAACAATCCAATACGGATCTAATACCGGTGAAGCCTTGACCTTCTTCAAAGATTCATCTTCCTTCTTCTTCGGTTTCGGTTTTTTGTTTGCATTGCGGTTGTTGCTTGTTGCTGCAGAAAGGATATTTTCCAAATCATCATTACTGACGGTGATACGATGTGCAGTATAGGAGGAAGTGCTGTCGCTTCGCATATTGATATGCATATTATCTTCAACTTCATACCAGGGAACATAATATCCTGATCCATGTGTACAGAAAACCGAACCTGTAGGATTGCGTAAATCGGTTTCAGGATCATACATCAATTCAGAGATGATCCTGTCCTGTTCAAGACATACATCATACCCTTTCATAGTACAGAAGAATCTTCCTTTTCCCTTCGTATAGGATATTACTTCATTCTGATAATTCAAAAGCGTTCGGATCGGTCCGCTTCCGGTGATCCGCATGCGTGTGGCATCCTGTTCCTCAACTTGTACGGTTGCTTTGCGAAGGTCCAGATCATATAATGCACGGCTGAGCGAATCGGAAGGCACAACCAGTTCAAAATCATAATAGGGTTCCAGAAGCACAGATTCTGTTTTCATGAGAGCCTGACGAACAGCTCTTGAAGCAGCCTGCCGGAAATCTCCTCCTTCGGTATGCTTGATATGTCCCTTGCCTGCAAGAAGACAGATTCTGACATCCGTCAGTAAAGATCCCGTCAGAACACCTCTGTGCCTGCGTGAGGATAAAGCTGTCATAATCGCCCTTTGCCAGTTCATCGACAAAGAATCCCTTGGACATCTGTTTTCAAAGATGATCCCCTTGCCTCTTGGCAAAGGTTCCAGTCTGACCACAACCTCAGCATAATGGCGAAGAGGTTCAAAATGTCCGACACCGTTAACTGCTTCCCTGATGCTTTCCATGTAGACAATTCTGCCTGTGCCGAATCCGACACTGATACCGCAGCGTTCCAGAATTTTCTTCTGAAGAACTTCCATCTGCATTTCACCCATGATCTGCACCTGGATTTTCTTTGTCTTTTCATCGGTGGAGATCTCCAGCTGGGGATCTTCATCGGCAATGGCTTTGCATGTTTCTGTTAAAGAAAGTACATCGCATCCATGCGGATATACCAGTTCGTAATTCAGATATGCATTCAGCAACGGTTTTTGTGCATCTTCTTCAAAACCAAGACCCGATCCTGTTTCAAAGGAAGTCAATCCTTTCAGGCAACAGATCATGCCGGCTTCCGCCTTCTGGATCATCTGATAGTTTTTTCCGTTATAAATGCGGATCTGATCGATCTTTTCATTTTCGTTCAGCTTATCCTTTGCCGGTATTGATCCACCGGTGATTTTCACATGTGTTAATCTGTTTCCCTGCTCATCCGTTGAAATCTTATATACGCGTGCACCGAATTCTTCGGGATACTCTTTATTTATATTGACATTGACAAGCAGATCCATCAGTTCTCTGACGCCTGTATTTTTTAAAGCAGAACCGAAAAGAACCGGAAAACACTTCCGCATGAATACCGCTTCCTTGATCTGATCTTCAGAGATACTGCCTTCTTCCAGATAGTTATTCAGCATTTCATCCGATACCATGGCAAGTCTGTCATCTCTATCCTCTGCGGAAAAATCAATGCAGTTATCACTGCATCTTTTCTGCAGATCATCCATCAGCTGTTCTTTGGAAAGATGGCTGATATCCATCTTATTTACAAAAATAACAACCGGAACGTTGTAATGTGCAAGACATTTCCAGATGGTTTCCGTATGGCTTTGAACGCCATCCTGTCCGTTGATCAGCATAACCGCAATATCAATAGCCTGTAAAGCTCTTTCCATCTCTGCAGAAAAATCCACATGACCCGGTGTATCAATGACATAGACATCCGTATCAAGCCAGTGAAAATGTGCTTCTTTGGAATAGATTGTAATACCGTGATCTCTTTCCTGGCTGTCAAAATCCAGAAAAGTATCCTTATGATCCACTCTTCCGGCTTTCCGGATTTCACCGCTTTGAAAAAGCATGCTTTCAATACATGTTGTTTTTCCTGCATCTACATGTGCCAAAATGCCTGTTACCATTCTTTTCATCGCAATAATTGTAACCTATGAAAGAAAAAAAGCAATTCCTTCGCTTGGAATTGCTTTGTGATTTATTTTGCAGATAACAATGCGTCAATGGATTTCGCTGCAACTTTTCCTGCACCCATAGCAGAAATAACTGTAGCAGCACCTGTAACTGCATCACCGCCGGCATATACATTCTCACGGGATGTAAGACCATCTTCATTGATAATGATGCCGCCTCTGCGGTTGACTTCGAGACCTTTTGTGGTGGATTTAATTAATGGGTTCGGAGATGTACCGATCGACATGATGACTGCATCAACATCCAGTTCAAATTCACTGCCCGGGATCTCGACAGGTCTTCTTCTGCCGCTTGCATCCGGTTCACCGAGTTCCATCTTGATGCATCTGATGCCTGTGACAAATCCGTTCTTAGGATCTCTTGGGTTGTCAGGGTTGTTGTAACCAAGGATCTCTACCGGGTTGCAAAGCAGACGGAAATCGATTCCTTCTTCCTCAGCATGTTCAACTTCTTCTTTTCTTGCCGGAAGTTCTTCCATGGATCTACGGTAAACGATATATACCTTTTCAGCACCTAAACGAAGTGCAGTTCTGGCAGCATCCATTGCAACGTTACCGCCGCCGACAACAGCAACTTTGCCACCCTTCATGATCGGTGTCTTCGGATCATCAAGGTAAGCCTTCATCAGATTGCTTCTGGTTAAGAATTCATTTGCGGAATAAACGCCTTTGTATGCTTCACCGGGAATATTCATGAAGTTCGGCAGACCTGCACCGGAACCGACGAATACAGCTTCATAACCCATTTCAAACAATTCATCGATTGTGAGTGTCTTGCCGATGATGACATTTGTTTCAACATCGACACCGAGTTCCTTCAATGTATCAACTTCTTTAGCAACGATGGATTTCGGAAGACGGAATTCCGGAATACCGTAAACAAGTACGCCGCCTGCTGTATGCAGTGCTTCATATACGGTAACCTTATAGCCTTTCTTGGCAAGGTCGCCTGCGCATGTTAATCCGCTAGGACCGGAACCGACGATTGCCACCTTATGTCCGTTGGACTCAGGTGCAACTGCCTTTTCTTTTACATTGGCATTGTGCCAGTCAGCAACGAATCTTTCCAGTCTGCCGATTCCGACAGGTTCAAAACGGATGCCCAATGTACATTTGGACTCACACTGGGATTCTTGCGGACATACTCTTCCGCATACTGCCGGAAGTGAAGAAGTCTGGCTGATAATCTGATATGCGCCTTCGAAATCTCCTTCTTTGATTCTGCCGATAAATTCTGGAATATGAATATTTACCGGACATCCGCCGACACATGGCTGGTTTTTACAATTCAGACAGCGGCTTGCTTCGGCAAGGGCAATCTCTTCTGTATAGCCTAATGCAACTTCCTGGAAGTTGTGAGCACGCACTTCCGGAGCCTGGGTAGGCATTTCATGTTTTTTCGGATCAATAGCCATTGTACTCTTCCTCCTTATGCCTTCTTGAAGAGGTTGCATGCCTCTTCATGTGCCTTGCGCTCATAGTCGAAATACATACGACCTCTGGACATAGCTTCATCAAAATCAATTTCATAACCGTTGAAATCCGGTCCGTCAACACATGCAAACTTCGTAATACGCTTGCCATCACGAACAAGAGTGATACGGCATCCGCCGCACATGCCTGTTCCGTCGATCATGATCGGGTTCATGGAAACTGTTACAGGAACATCAAACGGTTTTGCTGCAGCAACGACAAACTTCATCATGATTAACGGTCCGATGGTGATGATCATGTCGAACTTCTCCCCTGCTTCAAGCATTTCCTTCAGAGGAACTGTGACATTTCCATGTCTTCCATAGGAACCGTCATCTGTCATGACTTCCAAACGATCAGAGCACTCTCTGAATTCATCTTCAAGAATTAACAGGTCCTTGCTTCTGAAACCGATAATGCTTGTCACTTTTGCACCAAGTCGATGAAATTCCTGGGCAACAGGCATAGCAATCGCACAACCTACGCCACCGCCGACGATGCATACGTTTTTGATGCCTTCCGTATGTGTGGCAACACCGAGAGGTCCTACAAAGTCCTGAATATACTCGCCTTGTTCTTTGTGGTTGAGAATTTCTGTTGTTGCACCGACAATCTGGAAAATGATCTTTACAGTGCCTTCTTCCGGATTTGTTCCTGCAACCGTAAGAGGAATTCTTTCTCCTTCTTCGTTTACACGCAGGATGATAAATTGTCCCGGTTTTGCCTTTCTGGCAACAAGCGGAGCTTCAATTTCCATCTGTGTGACGGTTGGGTTAAGTACTTTTTTTCTTATAATTTTGTACATGGTTTCACTCCTTCCATCTGATAAAACATTTCTATTATAATGCTTACAAAATCCTAATTCAATAAAAAGCAGCTATGCTGCTTTCTGTTACATTGCTGTATATCCGCCGTCTACAGGGAGATTTACGCCTGTGACATAGCTGGATGAAGGTGAAGCGAGGAAGATTGCTGCACTGTCAAGTTCACCTGTTTCACCATATCTTTCTTCCGGAATCATGGTTTTTGCATTCTGCTGGAAGAAATCGGAATTCAATGTGTCGCGTGTCAGATCTGTATAGAAATAACCCGGGCAGATTGAGTTAACTGTGATGTTGTATTTGCCCCATTCAGCTGCAAGTGCACGTGTCATGTTGACAACGCCGCCTTTTGCTGCATGGTATGGTGCGGAACCGGCAATCTTGTTGCCGACAAGTCCGTACATGGAAGCGATGTTGATGATTCTGCCGTATTTAGCTTCGATCATTGCTTTCTTAGCAACTGCACGTGCAACACGGAAAGATCCGAAAAGGTCAATATTCATTTCATTGCCGAACTGTTCATCAGTGATGTCTTCAGCCGGTGCAACAGCGCCTGTACCGGCGTTGTTGATCAGAATGTCGATTCTGCCGAACTTTTCCATAACTGTATCTACCATTGCATTAACA
>JAFYCG010000046.1 GCA_017539825.1 Solobacterium sp.
GAAATCAATACAAAATACATCAACCATAGTAAGCAAATGTATAGGGAAAATACATCAGCAGGTTTATAATTTAAACAGGAGTAATCTATGGATGATACATTTACATTATACGATCTTAAGGTAGAAGTTTGCGAGGGGGAAAAGCCTTTTGTCTGTTCCCATCATGCGGGAGATTATTTTCTGGTAAAGGGAGAGAATATCGAATTTCCGGAAAACAATTCTTTTTCCCTGTATGCATTATCGGCAATATTGCCGCTTTTACCGGCCAAGCAGAGAATGACTGATGAAAACGACTGGATGACGACAGATGCCTATAGTGCCTGTCCGGATCCCAATTGCGGTGCAAGATTTCATATCCAAAGAATCGGTAAAAGGATTTTTCATCATCATGAAGTAACGGTGGTACCGCTGGAAAGGGAAGAAAATGAAAGCTGAAACATATGAATTAGCCCCGGGATATTATGCTCCTCGAGTATTGAACGGATGCTGGCAGTTGTCATTAGGACACAGTCTGAACGGTCCTTTGGATTTTGCGGATATCCGCAAAGCCTTTTATGCATTGAAGGAAAGAGGCTTTAATACATTTGACTGTGCGGATATTTATACAGGTGCAGAAGAATTTATCGGTGATTTTATTGCGCATTTACAGGCAGAAGGAAACTATCAGGAAGGGGATGTACAGATCCACACGAAATATGTTCCGGATCTGGAATATCTTTCCAAGGTGGATTTTGATTTTACCGAATCCATCATAGACCGCAGCCTGGAAAGACTGCATAAATCCTATCTGGATGTTGTACAGTTCCATTGGTGGGATTATGAAGTACCGGGAATGATTGAAACAGCAGGATATCTAAAAGAGTTACAGAAAAAAGGAAAGATCAAACATGTTTCCGTCACCAACTTTGATACAGACCATCTGAAGATGTTAGTGGATGCAGGCATTACGATTGCTTCCTGCCAGGCACAGTATTCCCTGTTTGACCTGCGTCCGGAAAAGAAACTGCAAACCTACTGCAAGGAAAATAATATCCCGTTAATCTGTTACGGAACATTGGCAGGAGGATTCTTATCTGAAAAATACCTTGGTAAAAAAGAGGAAGAAATCAAACCGGAAACAAGGTCTCAGGTCAAATATCTGCAGGTCATCGAAGATTCTCTCGGATGGGATGGCTATCAGAAGCTTCTAGCACTATTAAAAGAAATTGCATCACATTACAATGTGGGCATTTCTCAGATTGCGACCAAATTTATTCTGGAACAGGAGGATGTTGCCTGTGCCGTGATCGGTGTGCGTAACAGCCGGCATGTAGAGGATAACAACCGCATCTTCTCCTTTCAGTTTACGGAGGAAGATAAGAAATGCATCCGTGCGTTTATTGACGGTTATCCGAACCTTCCGGGAGAACCTTTTGAACTGGAACGTACAATCGGTTCTAAATACCGCAATATTATGCATATGAATATCAACGAAGAGGAGCAAAGCTGAGTATACAAGAAAGGTCACAATCTGTGACCTTTTTCAAATATTTCAAACAGAGTTTCTGTTCATCCAAAGAAAAAAAAGAGCCATACCGGCATATGACTTAACGACGTGTATTCAATTTTCCGAATTCCATAGAATATGCCAGTGCAAAATATGCCATAACGTATGGTGCAAGCAAACAAGTGAAAAATGTAATTGTATGCATTCGTTAACCTCCTTTTTTTCGTGCAATACGATATCATACTCCGATTTTTTGAAAATGCAAGAAAAAAAACAAACATTCAAAGGTATAATAAATATACAGTAGACATATTTTCATATAATTAAAAGAATTGTAACAGGAGGAAATCATATGTTGACAATTGACTGTATACAGGAAGTCAAAGATTATTATCAGATGATTTTGAATCAGAAAAGCCGGTATTATGAAATCGTTGAAGCGGATAATAAAGTTGTATTAAAGGGAGAAAAAGCAATCGGTGAAGTACGTTTTCACGAGATGAATATTCTGGAACTGGAGATCACGGATATTGCCCGAAATGAAATCGTCTTTTATCTGCATTTCCAATACAACGAAAAGGAACATGCTGAACGTCTTTTTCGGGAGATGAAAGAAGCGCTTGTCAAAATGAAGGACAGAAGAACATTGAATGTGCTCTTATCCTGTTCAAGCGGTTTGACAACTTCCTTTTTTTCCGATCAGTTGAACAGTGCTGCCGAACTGTTAAAACTGGATTATCACTTTTCTGCAGTTTCCTATAACGAGTTATACGAACATGGTATGCAGAATGATGTCATCCTGCTTGCACCGCAGATCGGCTTTCAGATGAAGAAGGTGCAGGCAGGTTTGAAAGGGAAACTTGTCTTAACCATTCCTGCACAGATTTTTGCCTCATATGACAGCGGATCATTGATCACCATGATTCAAAAAGAGATGGAAAAGGCAAAACCCAAAAGGACAAAAACGCAGTGGATGGAAGAAAAACTGACGAATGACGCAAGGGTGCTTGCGATAGGTATTGTAAACGGAGCACAGAAAATTCGTCTGATTTACCGGTATTATAACCAGGGGAATATTGAGGATTACGGAACAATTTTAAAGCCTAATATCAGTATCCGGGATATAGAAGATATCATTGATACGCAAATTGCAAGACACCCGGAAATTGAAAGAATCGGTATCAGCATGCCCGGAACAGAGGTAGGCGGAAAAGTGACATACGGAGATACCTTTAATCATGAGGATATTTCCTTAAACCTAATTTTAAAATACAAGCGCTGGGTAACCATTGAAAATGATTGTAATTCGGTAGCGACCGGTTTAAATGCTTTGCAGGACCATTTTGACAACCTCCTGTTCTACTTTCAGCCATATGGATCTCCTTTCGGAGGATCAGGAGTTATTGTCAACGGCCAGCTGGTAAGGGGAAAAAATCACTATGCCGGGGAAGTCAGTGCTGTACAGAAAACCTTCAATCTGGACCACTCCCCACAGGAAGTCATGTGGACAAATGACGGTGTATTGGAACTGGTTTCCAAAACGCTGGCTGCTGAGATTTGTACCGTTGCTCCTGAAGCTGTCTTTATCCATTCCCGTCTGTCAGCGGATATGAATGTGTTAAGGGAAGAACTGAAGAAATACATGCCGGAAGAAAGCATACCGGAACTCAGATATTTGGACAATTTCTCAGAATACATGATGGTCGGCATTATGTTGAAATGTCTTTCTGAAATTGATGTTTATAATTTGAAGGAATGATATGGTAATCACATATAAAGAGATCAGGGAATTCAAGGAAGAGGATCTGAAACAATTGTTTTTATCCGTCAACTGGGAATCGGGTAAATATCCGGATAAACTGGTAAAAGCCATGCACAATTCCACACATGTGATTTCTGCATGGGATGAAGAAAGATTAGTAGGCCTGGTACGTGGTCTGGATAATGGCGTAACGGTTGCATTTCTGCATTATCTGTTGGTGGTTCCTGCATATCAGGGTATGCATATCGGGGAAGAACTGATGCATCGGATATTGCGTTATTATGATGACTTGTTGTATATAAAGATCATGCCATCGGATCCAAAGACAATTCCCTTCTATGAAAAATTCGGATTCAAACAATATGACAATTATTCTGCTATGGTAATCAAACATTTCTAAAACAATATTTACAAAAACCAGTAAAACCAGTAAAATAGTTTAAAACCAGTAAAACCAGTAAAAAACTGCTAAACCAGTAAAGGAGAATTATCATGAATCGGAATCCGTATTCTTTGCTTTTTGGAAAAGAACCTCCTCAGATCATATCCAGAACAGCACAAATTACGCATGTAATAAATGCTTTTAACAATGATATTGCTCCACAGCAGGTATTTATCATTACCGGTGTACGCGGGAGCGGAAAAACTGTACTGATGACAGAAATCGCCAAAAAACTTCAAAAAGACAAAACATGGATTACTGTTGAATTGAACCCCGAAAAGGACATGTTGGAGATGTTGGGAGCTTCTTTAAGCGGAGAAAATCAATTGGCTCAACTGTTTCAAAAAGCGGAAATTAATTTATCCTTTTTTGGTTTTGGTTTATCCGTAAAGGGTAGCGCTCCTATCACAAACATTGAAGTAGCTTTGGCAAAAATGCTCGAAACACTTAAAAAACAAGGGAAGAAAGTATTGATTACAATAGATGAAGCAATTAACACAAAAGAAATGCGCTTATTTGCATCTGCTTTTCAGATATTGATCCGGAAAGATCTCCCTTTGTATTTATTGATGACTGGTTTATATGAAAACATTAATGATCTGCAAAATGAAAAGAATCTGACCTTTTTATATCGTGCTCCAAAGGTTGAATTAAAGCCTCTGGATGTCAGGATGATTGCTGAAAACTATAAGAAGAATCTTCCTGTTTCTGAAGAAACTGCCATGCAAATGGCCAGAATAACAAAAGGATATTCTTTTGCTTTTCAGGTACTCGGATACTTTGCTTTTGAACAACAAGAATTTACCAATGAAGTTATCAATCATTTCAGGGAATATCTTGAACAATATGCATATGAAAAAATATGGATGGAGTTATCGCAAAAAGATAAACTACTTACGTATGGTATTGCCAAAACGAAGAGCGGTAAAATTGTAGAAATACGACAATACTTGGAAATTGAAACAAATCAGTTTAATCCATACCGCAGAAGGCTGATACGAAAAGGAATCATTGACGGAAGCAGATACGGATATGTGTATTTTACACTTCCCCTTTTTGATGAATATGTGATAAATATGTATGAAAGTGAAATAGATGACTATCATACTGTTATATAATGATAAAAAAGAAAGGAAAAATCATGGCAAAAACAGTTTGTAATTTTTATTCGTATGTTTTAAACAGGGCAGTGGATATCACTGTCATACTTCCATCCGTCACATGTCCGGAATCATTGGGACTTGGTGATGGACCTGCAACACATGTATTAAAAGAGAAATTCCCTGTATTGTATCTTCTGCATGGATTCGGCAACAACCATGTACAATGGACAGGCTATACCAATGTGGAAATGTATGCAGAGGAAAGAAGAATTGCGGTTGTGAATGTTTCTGCCGAAAACAAAGCCTATGCCAAAGTAGGAGGAGATGATTTCAAAAAATTCATCTCTGAAGAACTGCCTGAATTCTTACTTAATTATTTTCCGATTGCTGAAGAACCGGAGAATACATATATCGCCGGTTTATCCATGGGTGGATACGGTGCCTTCCTGCATGGATTAACCAACCCGGGAAAATATCATGCGATCGGTGCATTCTCGGCAGGCATTCAGATTAACCCTGCAGTCTTCGGCACAAATGCGATGGGTGAACAGGGAAAACCGGATCCGGAATATGACCTGCATGAACTTGCTGCGAAAATCAAAGAAGAAGGAAAAGCATTCCCGAAGATTTATGATGCCTGTGGTGACAAGGATTTCCTCTTACAGGCTAACAGGGAATTTGCGGAAGAATTAAAAGAACTCGGTGCAGATGTCACCTGGAAAGAAGTGCCGGGTTTTGGTCATGAATGGCGTTTCTGGGATCAGCAGGTGGAACAGTTCCTGGATTGGCTGCCAAGAGAAGATTACTACGCAAAACTGGGAAAAAGATCTGTATAAAATGATAGGAGGAATGCCATATTCCTCTTTTTTTGATACTATAGTAGTAGGCATTTTTATACTTTGAGTGAGAAGGGGGTCAGGTATGGAACAGGGAAAACATCCGATACATCTGCTCTGTCCTGAATGCGGAGCACCGGTTCAATATAATATCAAAGATAATTTTTATCATTGTTCCTATTGCGGTGCAGATACACCACCCGGTGAACAGATTAAACGAATCGAAAGATGGAGAAGCCTGAATCAAAAAAGGCTGAAACAGGAAGTAAAATCAGCAGATGCTGTATTATATGCATGTCCGGGTTGCGGAGCAGAGGTGTTTGTTAAAGAATCCGAAGCAACAGGAACCTGTTCGTTTTGCGGGGGAAGTCTTGTCAGAAGAGAGTTTACAGAGAATCTTTCCTTTCCGGAAAGTGTGATTCCTTTTCAGATTACATTGGATGAGGCAAAAGACAAACTGTCCAAATGGGTTTCTGCACATGGCAGCCTGAAAGAAAAACAACTGGTAAAAAAGAACATACAGAAACTGGCGGGTTATTATCTTCCGTATCAGTTTGTCAGAGGTCCGATTGCGTGCACAGTGATCCGTGATATGAGTAATCGTAAATATCATTGCGGCGGATATGTTGATGAAATCGTTGTTAATGCCAGCAAACAGCTCCGTAATGAAGTTCTGGATGCAGCAGAACCTTTCAACTGGGAAGAATGCCGTGAATTCCATTTCGGCTATGTTGCCGGACATCGTGTTAAAATGCAGGATGTTTCTGCACAGGAACTGCTTAATAGAACAGAGCAGGAAGTGGAATCCGACTATCTTCCGGTTGTTGAAAAGACAATGCACACCAAAGGTGTTTTCATACAGACAGAATATACAGATCTGGAACAATTGCCTGTTCTTTTGCCTATGTATCTGATTTCACAAAAGGGTCTGACAGCTGTTGTTAATGGACAGACAGGTGCGGTTGCACTTTCCTTAAATAAGACTGTTGATACAAACAGGTATTGGTTTATTGAGCCCTTACTTACAACGATCATACCTTTTGTGATTATCTGGCTGTGGCTGGGCAGTATTGAGATTGCACTCATGGCAGCTGCTGTTATCGGCTGTGTTGCTTTTGTGGCATTTGGACAGGATAAGGAAGAACATCTGCAGTTAAAGGTAAATGCCGAAAATAAAAAAACAGACAAAGGCAGCAAGTTTGCTGTTCCGGTTTTCCGGGAGGTGTATAAGGGAGAAACGGTAAATGTTGAAATCCGTTTCTTTACCGCTGCAAGAATCATTCGTAATGTGATCGGTATGGTGTTGTTCAATGTACTTCCGTTGTTGATTGCGATATTCTTTCAATGGTCAGAAAACAAACCGGTATCAGAACTATCTTTTGGTTATATCAGTTTATGGCTGGTTCTTTCTGTTCCTTTCACCTTTATTTTCTGGATTGCCTATTTGCGAAGGGATATCTATGATCATCCGATTGTCTATCAGTTATTCAATGATGGGACAAAGAAAAGAATCCGTGTGAATGCACCGGATCTGACATTTATTGATACAATAAAAAATGAAATGCATCATTTTGACAGCAGTGATGTTTTTGCAGGACTGCTTATCATAATATTGCCTGTAATCATGTTTATCATGTCGATTGTACTGATGTTGGGAGGATAATATGAATTTGTTTAGAAGAAAAGCGAAAGTGGCAAAATTAACGTATGACCATGAAAAATTAAAACCTGTAATCAGAAGCAGCATCTGCACAGGAGAAGCAACAGCCGGTTTCCTGAATAAGAAAACACAGCAATTTCAAGAGGTTATGCTGATCACAAGTTCTGCTGATCTGCAGGAATTTATGGAAAAATACGGTATTGAGGAAAAACCGGAAACCATCTATTAGAAAGAAAAAACATGAAGAAAAAGAGTATCGATCTTGAAACATATGCCAGAAAAGATCATTTTCTGCATTTTCTCCATATGACAAATCCCTATACAGGTGTAACCGTAAATGTGGATGTTGCGCCTTTGTATGCTTACTCCAAGAAGGAAAACCATTCCTTTTATCTTGCCTTTGTTCATGCGGTGGCTTTGGCAGCCAACCGTGTTCCACAGTTGCGGCAGAGAATCCATGATGGAAGTATTGTGGAATATGATACATGCGGTACATCACATATTGAGCTATTGGAAGATGAAACATACTGTTACTGCAACCTGATGCATGATATGGATTGGGATGCCTATTTTCCTTACTCTGAAAAACAAAGGAAACTGAGCAGAGAAGCAAATTCCATTGTGGATGAAGATGCGGAGGGATTGTATTTTATTTCCACTCTTCCATGGATTCATTACAGTGAGTTATTACAGCCGTATGGCGGAACAGAATCCAATCCGAGAATATCCTGGGGCAAGTATGAAAAAATCGGAAATAAAATGATGATGCCTGTATCAATCATGGTGCATCATTCATTAGCAGATGGATTGCATATAGGCAGATTCTATGAATATCTGGAAGAAGAAATAAACCGATTCAAGAATTAAGATAAATATGAAAATAAAAACCATTGCAATAGACGGAATGAAAACAATCATCCTTTCTCCAAAGAAACAAAACAAGCCTCTTCCCGGTATTCTCTGGATCCATGGCGGAGGTTATATGATGGGAATGTCAGAGATGGTGTTTTTCTCCTGCGGAAAAATGCTTGCAAAGAAATATGGGGCAGTGGTCATCTCTCCGGAATATCGTCTGGCATACAAAGCACCATATCCTGCGGCTTTGGAAGACTGCTATAAAACATTGGTATATATGCATGAACATGCAGAAGAACTGGGCATACGCAAAGACAGAATCATTGTTGGTGGGGAAAGTGCAGGAGGCGGTTTAGCTGCAGCTGTCTGTTTGTATGCAAGAGACAAGCAAGAAGTGGATGTATTTTTCCAGATTCCCCTCTATCCGATGATGGATTGTTATGATAGAGAATCTTCTAAAGACAATCATGGAAAGGTATGGAATACAAAGAGAAACCACTGGGGATGGAAACATTATCTAGGTGATCTATATAAAGCAGATAACGTTCCTAAATATGCATCGGCTTCAAGGGAGTCAGATTATCATGGATTACCTCCTGCATATACATTTGTGAGTGACGGAGAACCGTTTTATGCGGAAACATTGCAATACATACGGAATTTAAAAGATGCCGGAGTACAGGCGGAAGCAGATGTATATCATGGAGATGTTCATGCGTTTGATATGTTGATGCCATGGACGAAAAACGCAAAAGAAGCAAAGAAGAAATTGTGTGAAGCGTATATACAGGTATTATGCAGAGGTGATGTATGAAATATGAATTTGATGCGATTTTGCATGAAGATCCGGATAGTGGCGGGGCATATGTTATCTTTCCCTATGACATCCGCAAGGAATTCGGAAAAGGAAGAATCAAGGTACATGCATGGTTTGATGGCATTCCATATGACGGCAGTATTGTCAATATGGGCGTCAAAGATGAAAACGGAGGGATTTGTTACATCATCGGCGTGTTAAAAAGTATACGAAAAAAAGCAAATAAGAAAGACGGAGACGCAATGCATGTTATAATAGAACCAATCAAATGAGTGTCTGAGGAGAGAGAAAATGAAGAAGGTTTTGATAATTTCATCCAGCCCGAGAAAAAACGGGAATTCAGATTTACTGGCAAGAGAATTTCAGAAGGGCGCAGAAGAAGCAGGGAATGAAGTAGAATTCATTTCTTTGAGAGAAAAGAAGATCGGATATTGTCTGGCTTGCGGATATTGCCATACACATGGCAATGTCTGTGTACAGAAAGATGATATGAATGAAATTCTGGGCAAGATGAAAGAAGCTGATGTATATGTTCTTGCTTCACCGGTTTATTTCCTGAATATCTGTGGTCAGATGAAGGTATTTATTGACCGTACATATCCATGTTTCTTTGAATTGAGAAACAAAGAAATGTATTATCTTCTGACATCTACCGATCCGGGCAGAGATTCCATCAACGGAGCAGTACATGGATTGGAAGGCTTTGAAGTCTGTCTGCCGAATTCGGTAAGAAAAGGCATTATTTACGGTGTAGATAATCCGAAACACGGTGATGTAAAAGAAAAAGACCAGATGAAACAGGCCTACGAAATGGGCAAAAATATTTAAAGATATTGAAGAGGATGTTCGAAGAAGAACATCCTTTTTTGAAGATGTACATGTATAATATTGATAATGAAATTGTAATGTACAGGAGTGGTTATGGCAGATAATAAAATACAGGTAAACGCAAAGGCGGATACGTTAGAGACCGATGCAAGCAAGAAGAAAAAAGAAGACAAAAAAAAAGACGGAAGACAAAATAAAAAAGGCCGAAGAACAGGCTAAAGCGGCACGTGATGAAGCGGAAGCAGAACGCAAACGACAGGAAGAAGAAAAAAGATTAAAAGAAGAACAGAAAAGACAAGAAGAAGAGGAAAAGAAGCAACAGGAAGAAGCTGAAGCCAAAAAGAAGGAAGAGATGTTAGCGGCTACGGCAGCTGCAGCAGTTTCCGTTGTCGCAAAATCTTCTTTGAAGGTTAAAGCCTTGATCATCACCTTTATTGCCGGTTTGTTAGTCGGGGCAATCGGGACATTCTTCCTCATGAGAAAACCGATGACACCTGTAACGGAAACCGTACAGGAAGTTGAAGAACATGATCTGACAATTGAAAATGATGGTTTTATCGGTTATACAGCTGCAGATTTTGAAAATGCCATTTTGGGTGAAGCTACCCAGCATCAGGAACTGATTGTCATGGAACAGCCATTGTCCATTGATGTTACAATCACCAAGGCAGGTCTTGGAAATCTGGCTATCTTCTCCAAGGTGAAGAATGCCAAATACTATGGCACAGGTGTATATACGGTTGATTTAAGCAGAATTGACAAGGATCATATCAAAGTGGATGAAGAAAACCAGAACGTAACTGTTCTGATTCCGCACAGTGTTTTGCAGTATATCAATCCGGATCTTGAAGCGACGGAATTTGAAGATACGGAAAAAGGTTTACTGGCATTCTCGGATATCAAGTTAACACTGGAAGAACAGAACCTGTTGGAAAAATCCATTCAGGATGCAATGTCGGAAAGGTTAAACCAGGAAGACCTGTTTACACTTGCAGACAAGTATGCGGTATTATCCGCATGGGAGATATTCCAGCCGTTAATTACCTCTGTTTCCAAGGAATACACTGTTACGGTGGATTTTGAATAGTATGGTACAGATTTCAACAGATTCAACCGGTTTTGTTTCATTAGGTGAATACATACCGGATGTATTATTGGATATACGGTATTATTCCACCTTCAACTTTATCGGTGAAAGAATCGATGGGTATGAAGCACCTGAAGCTTACATGACAAAAGAAGCTGCATCTGCCTTGCAAAAGGTGAGCGATGCAGTCATGAAAAAAGGATATCGCTTGAAGATCTTTGATGCCTACCGGTCACAGAGAGCTGTGGATCATTTCATGAGATGGGCAAAAGATGAAAAGGATATTCGGATGAAAGAATATTTTTATCCCCTGGTGGATAAGAAAAATCTTATCCCGGAAGGATATATTGCAGAACATTCCGGCCACAGCAGAGGCAGTACGGTGGATCTGACATTATTCGATATGCAAACACAAAGAGATATGGATATGGGAGGTACTTTTGATTATTTCGGTGAAATCAGCCACAGTGATTATCTGAATCTGACAAAAGA